>NZ_JBHXVE010000031.1:0-89114 GCF_042672505.1 Streptomyces sp. NPDC127190 | reverse complement strand
CTGCAGGGGGGACCCTGTGGGAGAGTAGGACACCGCCGAACAATTATTGGGAAAACCCCCGCACCTTTGGTGCGGGGGTTTTCTGCATTTCAGGGCCGTTTAGGGTGTGGTCATGCGCTACGACCTCGTGATCTTCGACAACGACGGTGTTCTCGTCGACAGTGAGCCGATCTCCAACCGGCTGCTGGCCGCCTATCTGACCGAGCTGGGGCACCCGACGTCGTACGAGGACTCCATCCGGGACTACATGGGGTCGGCCATGCACCGGATCCACGACCTGGTGCTGGAGCGGACCGGGCGGCGGCTGCCCGAGGAGTTCGACGATGTCTTCCACGCCCGGGTGTTCGCCGCCTTCGAGCGGGAGTTGAGGCCCGTGCCAGGGGTCGAGAGGGTGCTGGAGAAGCTGACCGGGGTCGGAGTGCCGTACTGCGTGGGGTCGTCCGGGAGCCATGAGCGGATCCGGGTCGGGCACCGGACGACCGGGCTCGACCGGTGGTTCGCGCAGGACAGGATCTTCAGCTCGCAGGATGTGGGACGGGGAAAGCCGGCGCCCGATCTCTTCCTGTACGCGGCCGAGCAGATGGGGGTCGCGCCCGAGCGGTGTGCGGTCGTGGAGGACTCCCCGCTGGGCGTACAGGCGGCGCTGGCGGCCGGGATGGACGTGTACGGGTTCACCGCGATGACACCGGCGGAGCGGCTGGCCGGGGCGAAGGAACTCTTCGCGGACATGGGGGACTTGGCTGACCTGCTGATATGACCTGAGCCATGGCGGGGGCGCTGACAATTGTCATGCCGGGGTCCGGACGTTCGTTTCTACTGGGGGACCCCGCCCGGCGGCGAAGCTGAGGGCATGACGAAGAACACGGGGAACCACAGCCGCAGCCCGCTCGACAACTTCAAGCCGCTGATCCTCGATGTGGCGGTGCCGCTCGGCGCGTACTACGTCCTCAAGGACGCCTTCGGTCTGAGCACCTTCGCGGCGCTCGCCTGGAGCAGCGCGGTGCCGGCGGCACGGACCGTGTGGGGCCTGGTGACGGAGCGGACCGCCAACGGGCTGGCGCTGCTCATCCTGGCCGTGAACGTGGTCGGCCTGGTGCTCAGCTTCGTCTCCGGCGACCCACGGCTGATGCTCGCCAAGGACGGCGCGGTCAGCAGCACCGTCGCGATCGGCATCCTGGTGTCCGTGGCGCTCGGCAAGCCGATGATGACGGCGGGGATGAAGCCCTTCCTGGTCAAGGGCGACGCCGAGAAGGAGGCCGCCTGGGCGCGGCTCGCGTCCGGTGCGGTGGCCGGCTCGGCCGTCTTCCTGCGCAAGGAGCGGGCGTTCTCCCTGGTGTGGGGCGGGGCGCTGCTGCTGGAGTGCGTGCTGCGGGTGGTCGGCGCCTACACCGTGCCGGTGGACACCATGGTGTGGCTCGGTACGGTCGTCATGGTGGTGGCGCTCGCGGCCGCGTTCGTGGTCGGTGGCGGGCTCGCCGCCGAGCCGATGGAGCGGCTGCTCGCCGCCGAGGTCGAGGCCGGCCGGGCCGGCCGGCGGCACGAGGAGCCGCTCGCCGTCGCACGGTGAAGCTGAGGGAAATTCACCTTTGGCTGGATCTACCCACAGGTAGCCCGGGGCCCTACGCTCGCCGCCATGACTGATGTGCTGCGGCGCGGTAGGGCCTCGTTGGCGTTCAGCTTCTTCGCCCAGGGTGTCGCCTTCGCCCTGCTCGTGACGCGCATCCCGGCCGTCCAGCACCGGTACGGCATCTCGGACGCCCTGCTGCCGGCCTTTCTCGCCGCCGTACCCGTCCTGGCCGGTGCGGGCAGTGTGACCACGGAGCGGCTGGTGCGGCGGATACGGCCCAGCCGGCTGCTGCGCTGGTCCCAGCCGGTGGTGCTGCTCGCGCTGCTCGGCGTCGGTGCGGGCGGGCGGCTGGCCGTCCTCGCGGTGGCGCTGGGGGTGTTCGGGCTGGCCGTGGGGGCGCTGGACGCCTCGATGAACATGCTCGGGGTGAGCCTCCAGCGGTCGTACGGGCGCAGCATCATGCTGAGCTTCCACGCGGCGTACAGCCTGGGCGGGATCCTCGGGGCCTCGCTGGCGTGGGCGGGGGCGCACTGGCAGCTGGCGCTGTGGGTGTCGTATCTGCCGGTGGTGCTGGTGCTGTTGCCGGCGACCCTGGTGGGGAGCCGGTGGTATGTCGACGGGGGCGCGGCCGGGGACGCGTCGGGGCCGGGCGAGGCGGGGGGCCGGGCGGTGGCCTTCCGGGTGCTGCTGCCGCTGTGTCTGGTGATGACCTTCGCGTACATCGGGGACTCGACGGTCTCGAACTGGAGCGCGAAGTACCTGAAGGACGTGCTGGGCAGTTCGGAGCAGCTGGCGACCGTGCCGTACAACGTGTACATGGTGACCACGCTGCTGGGGCGGTCCATCGGGGATCTGGGGGTACGGCGGTTCGGGGCGGCGGCGGTGGTACGGCTCGGGGCGCTGGTGGCGGCCGGCGGGTTCGTGGTGGTGGCCTCGGCGCCCGGGGCCTGGGTGGGGATGCTCGGGTTCACGCTGCTGGGGCTGGGCCTGTGTGTGCTGGTGCCGCAGACCTTCGCGGCGGCGGGGCGGCTGGCCGGGCCGGGGGCTTCGGACGCGGCCGTGGCGCGGCTCAACGTGTTCAACTACGTCGGCTTCCTGGTGGGTTCGCCGTTGGTGGGGGCCTTGGGCGATGCGTGGAGCTATCGCGGGGCCATGCTGGTGCCGATGGCGCTGGTGCTGGTCACGGTGGTGTACGCCAGGTCGTTCGTGGTTCATCCAAGCCGATACGGTGGCGGTCATGAGCGGCCGCGCACAGCTGATGTGGGACGAGGCAGTAACGGGCTATGACTTCGGCCCGGGTCATCCGATGGACCCGGTCCGGCTGGAGCTGACCCGGAAGCTGGTGGGTGCCTTCGGGCTCGACCGGGAGCTGGCGGTCGTCGCGGCGAAGCCGGCCGGGGAGTCGACGCTGCGGCTGGTGCACCGGGAGGACTACATCGACGCGGTGAAGGCCGTGTCGGACGATCCGGCGCGGGCGGACGGGTCGTACGGGCTGGGGACCGAGGACGATCCCGCCTTCGCCGGGATGCACGAGGTGTCCGCGCTGATCGCCGGGCAGTCGGTCGGGGCGGCGGAGGCGGTGTGGCGGGGGGACGCCGACCACGCGGTGAACTTCGCGGGCGGGCTGCACCACGCGATGCCGGGGGGCGCGTCCGGGTTCTGCGTGTACAACGACGCGGCGCTCGCCGTCGCCCGGCTGCTGGAGATGGGCGCCGAGCGGGTCGCGTACGTGGATGTGGACGTGCATCACGGGGACGGGGTGCAGGCCGCGTTCTGGGAGGACCCGCGGGTCCTGACGATCTCCTTGCACGAGCATCCGCGGACGCTGTTCCCGCAGACCGGGTGGCCGCAGGAGACCGGGGCCGGGGCGGCGGAGGGGACCGCGGTCAACGTGGCGCTGCCCGCCGGCACCGGGGACGCGGGGTGGGTACGGGCCTTCCACGCGGTGGTGCCGGAGCTGCTGGCGGAGTTCCGGCCGCAGGTGCTCGTCTCGCAGCACGGGGCCGACACGCACTTCGAGGACCCGCTGGCGCATCTCGCGGTGTCGCTGGACGCGCAACGGGCGGTGCAGCTGGCGTGCCACGAGCTGGCGCACGAGTACGCCGGGGGGAAGTGGGTCGCGCTGGGCGGGGGCGGCTACGCGGTGGTGGACGTCGTACCGCGGTCCTGGACGCATCTGGTGGCGATCGCGGCGGGGCGGCCGGTGGCTCCGGAGACGGTGATCCCGCAGGGGTGGCGGCAGGAAGTGTTCGCGCGGACCCGGCAGTTGGGGCCGCAGCGGATGACCGACGGGCGGTGGCCGGTGGAGTTCGCGGAGTGGGAGGCGGGGTACGACCCCGCCGACCGCCTGGACCAGGCGGTGCTGGCGACGCGGCGGGCGGTGTTCCCGCTGCGGGGGCTGCTGCCCTGAGCCGGTGCCGGTGCCGCTGCCTCGGACCGTTGCCGCTGTAGGCCAACCGTGCGGTTCTTTCGCCGTTCGCGGTGAATCCGGGTGCCCGGTGCGTCAGCATCGCAGGCGTGTCGTCGTCCGCCGAGCTGTGTGCGTATCTGGTGGCCGTGCGGCTGGCCGGGGTGGTGGGGACCTCGCGCGAGGCCAGTCTGCGGAGTTACCGGTTGTTCGCGGCCCGGGATCCGCGGGTGACGATCGGGATCGACCCGGAGTGGGCCTGGGGGCAGCCGGAGTTGCTCGCCCTGATGGCCGACAGGTGCGGGGTCTCGGCGGATCCGCGGCACACGTCGGGCCTTGATGTGATCGATCCGGAGCTGACGCTGGCCGCGCTGGACGCCTTCGCGGAGCGGATCGGGGAGGTGGCCAGGAGGGGTGCGCCGGTGCTGTTCGGGACCGGGCATCCGCAGCGGCTGCTCGGGTTCTACGGCGGTCTCGCGGACGCGCTCTCGGCGGCGGGATGTGAGGTGCTCACCCCGGCGCAGGGTCGCTGTGTCGACATATTGACCCGGTTCGGTCTACGTACGTATCGGCTCGACTACGCCCGGGGGGTCGGCTTGGTGCGGGAAACCGGGCCCGAGCGCCCCGGTTGTGAGCCGGGGGTGCACAGCCACTCGCCGCTCCCGGTTCGGGTCGCGCTCGGTGCCGCGGCGGAGAGCGGAGGGCCGCTGCCCGAGCTGGTCGTCGGTGACCATGGCTGGGTCTGCGGCGCAGGTCAGCTGGGGTTCGAGGCGATCGGGCTGGCCGATACGGATGATCCCGCGCCGTTCGTGGGGCAGGTCGAGGGGTCCGTGTCCGTCGTCGTTCCGCTTGATGACGGCGTGCGCTCCGCGCACTACCGCCCGCTCACCCGCTACGTGCTCAAACGAGCCTGTCTGTCACAGTAGGCCGCCGATGGGTGCACCTCTTCCCCACTCGCACCACCCGCCCCTAGTCTGGGGAGTGAGCGCGCAACGACGAAGAGTCACCGGAAGGGGAAGCCGGTGGCCGTCGAGTGCGGAAGGTTCAGGTGTGTCATGGCAGCTGGCGAGAGGCCTCTGAACGAGGTTGTGTTCCTGACCGTGGCGGAGGTCGCCGCGGTGATGCGAGTGTCGAAGATGACCGTGTACCGCCTGGTGCACAGTGGTCATCTGCCCGCGATCCGGGTGGGGCGGTCCTTCCGCGTCCCGGAGCAAGCGGTACACGAGTACCTCCGTGACAGCTATGTGGGGGTGGAGACGGCCTGACGGCGACGTCCCGGTGACCCCGGGGCACCCCTCGATTACGACCTCGGCGCTCGGTTGGGTAGGCTAGCCCCTCGTAGGTCGTGTGGGCCCATGGCGCCCAAACAACCGAGTGATGAGAAGTGAGCGAGGGTAGTCGTGGGCTCTGTTATCAAGAAGCGGCGCAAGCGGATGGCCAAGAAGAAGCACCGCAAGCTGCTGAAGCGCACGCGTGTTCAGCGTCGCAACAAGAAGTAGTACGCGCGCCGCGAAGGCGCGTCCCGCTGTGGCCCTCCACCGTTGTCGGTGGGGGGCCACACGCGTGTCCGGCGAAATTCCGTCACCTGCTGCGTCGGGCGGTCATCACAGCGCAACACCGAGCCGCTAAGTTGGCCGCACACGGGGAACGCGGGCAGTGCGGGCAATTGCGGACAGTGCGGGAAGGAAGGCGCTGATCTTGGGAAAGGTCGTGCTTGTCACCGGAGTGGCCCGGCAGCTGGGCGGCCGGTTCGTACGGCGGATCCAGCGTGACCCGGAGGTCGAGCGGGTGATCGCGGTGGACGCGGTGCCGCCGGCGCACGATCTGGGCGGAGCCGAGTTCATCCAGGCCGACATCCGGAAGCCGACGATCGCCCGGGTGGTCGCCGAGACCGGCGCGGACACCGTCGTACACCTCGATGTGACGGGCACGGCGCTCGGCGGCGGCAGCCGGGCGACGGTCAAGGAGACCAACGTCATCGGCACCATGCAGCTGCTCGGCGCCTGCCAGAAGTCGCCGGCGGTCCAGCGGCTGGTGGTGAAGTCCAGCACCAATGTGTACGGCTCCGCGCCACGGGACCCGGCCGTCTTCACCGAGACGACGCCGCCGAAGTCGCTGCCGAGCGGCGGGTTCGCCAAGGACACCGTCGAGGTCGAGGGATATGTGCGCGGGTTCGCCCGGCGGCGGCCGGACGTCGCGGTGTGCGTGCTGCGGTTCGCGAACATCCTCGGACCGGCCGCGGACACCCCCCTCGCCTCGTACTTCGCGCTGCCCGTGCTGCCGACCGTGCTCGGCTACGACCCGCGGTTGCAGTTCGTGCACGAGGACGACGTCATCGAGGTGCTGCGGCTCGCCTCGCACGAGCCGCGCCGGGGCACCCTCAACAGCGGCACGTTCAACATCGCGGGCGACGGGGTGCTGCTGCTCTCGCAGTGCTCGCGGCGGCTGGGCCGGCCGACCGTGCCGCTGCTGCTGCCCGCCGTCACCTGGGCCGGCTCGCTGGTCCGTACGCTGGGTATGACGGACTTCTCACCCGAGCAGATCCGGTTGCTGACCCACGGACGGGTGGTGGACACCGTCCAGATGCGCGACACGCTGGGCTTCACGCCCGGCTACACGACGGCGGAGGCGTTCGCGGACTTCGCGCGCGCCCAGGGCCCGGGGCTGGTGCCGCCGGAGTCCCTGGCGGGGGCCGTCGACCGGATCGCCGCGCTGGCCGCGCAGGGCGGCGGCCGGCTCATGACGCACAGCGCCGAATAGCGCCAACCGAGGAGCGCAGGAACGATGGCGGACGCCAAGGTCATTCCGTTCGACGACGACCGGTCCCGCGGCAGCGCGGGGCAGCGCCCGGGGCGGCGCCGGGGCGCGGGGAGCCGGCGTGGGGCCGCCGGCGGGGCTCTCGGCGGGGCGGAGGAGATGGGTGAGGTCCAGCCGCTGCCCGGACGGGCGCAGGCGCAGGAGGGCGGCCCTGTGAGCCCTGAGCAGGGCCCGGCGGGGCAGCCGGGGGCCGAGGGGCCCGCGGCCGGCCTGGAGCGGCGGGTGGCGGCCGGGCTGTCCTTCCTGCGGCGCCGGCTGACCGGCGAGTACGAGGTCGACGACTTCGGGTACGACGCCGAGCTGACCGACCAGGTCCTGATGTCGCTGCTGCGGCCGCTGTACGACAAGTACTTCCGGGTCGAGGTGAAGGGGATCGAGAACATCCCCAAGGAGGGCGGCGCGCTGATCGTCGCCAACCACTCCGGGACGCTGCCGCTGGACGGGCTGATGATGCAGGTCGCCGTGCACGACCATCATCCGGCGGGGCGGCATCTGCGGCTGCTCGCGGCGGACCTGGTGTTCGTGCTGCCGGTGGTGAACGAGCTGGCGCGCAAGCTGGGGCACACGCTGGCCTGCGCGGAGGACGCCGAGCGGCTGCTGGCGCAGGGGGAGCTGGTCGGGGTGATGCCGGAGGGGTTCAAGGGCATCGGGAAGCCGTTCAGCGAGCGGTACAAGTTGCAGCGGTTCGGGCGGGGCGGGTTCGTCTCCACCGCGCTGCGGCAGGGTGTGCCGATCGTGCCGTGCTCGATCGTGGGGGCGGAGGAGATCTACCCGATGGTCGGCAACGCGAAGACGCTCGCGCGGCTGCTGGGGTTCCCGTACTTTCCGCTGACGCCGACGTTTCCGTGGCTGGGGCCGCTCGGGATGATTCCGCTGCCGACCAAGTGGACGATCCAGTTCGGGGAGCCGATTCCCACGGAGGGGTATCCGGCGGAGGCGGCCGAGGATCCGATGCTGATGTTCAACCTGACGGATCAGGTGCGGGAGCAGATCCAGCACACGCTGTACAAGCTGCTGGTGCAGCGGCGGTCGGTGTTCTTCTGAGCTGTGTCTTCTAAGCCCTGGTTACGGCGATGGGGGCGGGCCGCTCGGGTGGGCCGCCCCCATCGCCGTAACCGTGTCGCCGTACCGGCGGGTCAGTTCGTCGTGTCCTCGCTGTCGATGCCCAGGCCGGGGAGCAGGCCGGGGAGGAGCGGGGGCACGGTGACGTCCGGCTCGGTGGTCGGGGACTTGCCGGCGGTCGGGGAGCTGCCCTCGGTGCCGGTCCTGGGCGGGTCCAGCAGGCCGCCCGTGTTGCCGCCGAGGAGGCCGTCGCCGCCGGTGCCGGTCGCCGGGCCGCTCGGGGTGCCGGTGCTGGTGTGTCCGCCGGCGGAGGGGGTGCTGCCGGCGGAGCTGGGCGCGGTCGCGCGGTGGCGGCCGGTGGCGCCCGGGGAGGCCGGACCGGAGCGGTGCCGGGTGCCGTCGCCGGTCTGGGCGGGCGGCTGCGGCAGCAGCGACTGGAGCGGGGCGACCTCTTGGTCTATGGCGTCGAAGACCGACGAGACCTGCTGTTTGACGTCCCCCAGCTGGACCGGAAGCCGGTCGCTCAGCGCGGTCCAGGCCTCGCGGTGGGACCGCGAGAAGGCGGAGAGCGCCTGGATCGGGCCGAGCGAGCCGGGGTCGGCCTCATAGGCCGCGTGCAGCAGGCGGTGGCCCTCGGCCACGTCGTGCTGCATGCCGGACAGGGTGCGGCGGATCTCGCCGATGGACTCGTGGTCGAGGTGGCCGCCCCGGCCGCGCTCCATGAGCCGGCGGGCCTCGCCGAGCCGGGTCGAGGCGAGGTCCAGATAGGCCTGGCCCTGCTGGTCCGCGCCGTCGGTCAGGTAGTTGAGCTTGAAGTCCTCGATGCCGCGCTTCAGGCCGTACAGCGAGTCACCGGGCAGGGCCTCGGAGCTGGCCGCGGCCACCCCGCCGAAGGCCCCGGCGGCCACGCCGACGCTGAGGCCGCCGGCGGCGAGCCCCTTGGTCAGCCGTGACCGGGGCCGGAGCTTGCCGAGCGGGCTCGCCCGGTGCGCGCCCCGGTTCCTGGAGCGCTGTTCGGGTACCGACGCTTCCGCCGCCGCGGTTCCCTCCTGGAGCATGGCCTCCATCGCGGCCACCAGCTGGGCCCGCTGGACGACCTTGACCTCGGGGTCGAGCTGGGGCTTGGGCAGCGCGCCGAGACCCGTCGCGAGGGCCAGCAGCTCGCCCTGTTCGGTCCGTTCCTCGGGGGTCGGCGGGGATCCCGCCGGTGCTGCGGACTGCTCGGCCGCCGTGTCCCGGTCGGACTGCTCCTCCAGGGCCTGGGCGAAGGCGTTCGCCCGCCGGTGCGCCGATACGTTCGCGATCACTGGCGGCACCTCCTCTCGTCATGACGGTCGACTCCCCCCGGGGGGTCCTGAGGGACGTGACCACAGGGAGCCTGTATCCCGCACAACGACTGGCGCGGCACTTGGGTTACGGACGGCGGATGATCCGGTCAGAAAGGTAACACTCTTTCACCGACCGTGAGTTGAAGGTCGCCCGGAGTCACCGCTCAGCGCGCGTCGTCCGGCAGGAGCCGGGCGAGGGTGCGGACCGCGCGGTACTGGAGGGTCTTGATGGCGCCCTCGTTCTTGCCCATGACACGGGCGGTCTCGGCGACCGAGAGGCCCTGGAGGAAGCGGAGGGTCACACACTCCTGCTGCTGGGGGTTGAGCCGGCGTACGGCGTCCAGCAGGGCGGCGTTGGACAGGGACTCCAGGACGGAGTCCTCCGGGGAGCGCTCGACCTCGTTGGCGTCGAGCATCTCGCCGGTGGTGACCTCCAGCCGGAACCGGCTGGACTTGAAGTGGTCGGCGACGAGGTTGCGGGCGATCGTCACCAGCCAGGCGCCGAAGTCGCGGCCCTGCCAGGTGAAGGTGCCGATCCTGCGCAGGGCGCGCAGAAAGGTCTCGCTGGTGAGGTCCTCGGCGGTGGCGCGGCCGCCGACGCGGTAGTAGATGTACCGGTACACCGTGTCGCTGTACTGGTCGTAGAGCCGGCCGAAGGCCTCGGCCTCGCCGGCCTGGGCCCGTTCGACCAGGTCCATCATGCGTGCGCTGTCGCTGTCGGCGGCCGGCCGGCGGGCGGTGGTGGCGCCGCTGCCGGAGCCGGTGCCGGCACCGGCGGAGCGCCCGCGTCTGCCGACGGCGGCGCTGCTCTCGGCCAGTGCGTAGCACGGACCGAGGGGCGCGGCGGTGGCGAGGGCGGGGACGGCGTACGCGGTGGGGACCAAGCCGCGCAGCGTCTCTTTGAGCGTTGCGACCGTTGCGCGCAGCGTAGCCAGGCCCGAGGCGTCAACCCCGACGTGTGGGTACACGGGACTCCCAGAGGCAGAGCTTCCATCACGTGCAGTGCGGGACCTTTCACCCGTCGTAGCGACGGAGGGGTACCGGTTTGCGTCTGAGGAGAATAACGCTTCGTGCAGGCACTGCTACACCGAGTTGCTCAAATCATCGATTGAGTCGCATCTCTAACCGATTGGCGCCCTATCAAGTGCCCTAGCTTGATCGGTTGTTGACCGTAATCTGGCCGGTTTCGGCGAGGTACAGGGCGTGTTGAAATGGCCGCGGCATAATTCGGGCGCGTGCGGCGGCCGGGGTGGGGGAGGGGGTGCCGTGCGGGGGCGGTCAGCGGCGGCGGCGGCTCAGGGCGATGGCGGCCACCGTGCCGCCGGCCACCGCGCCCACGCCGGCCGCCGCCGGGATGCCGACCTTGGCCGCCTTGCGGCCGGTGCGGTAGTCGCGCAGCCGCCAGTCCTGCTCACGGGCGTGCCTGCGGAGCTTGGCGTCGGGGTTGATGGCGTACGGGTGGCCGACCAGCGAGAGCATCGGGATGTCGTTGTGGCTGTCGCTGTAGGCGGCGCAGCGGGAGAGGTCCAGGCCCTCCGCGGCGGCCAGGGCGCGGACCGCCTCCGCCTTGGCGGGGCCGTGCAGGGGTTCGCCGACCAGCTTGCCCGTGTAGATGCCGTCGACCGACTCGGCGACGGTGCCCAGGGCGCCGGTCAGGCCCAGGCGGCGGGCGATGACCGTGGCGATCTCCACCGGGGCCGCCGTGACCAGCCAGACCTTCTGGCCCGCGTCCAGGTGTGCCTGGGCGAGGGCGCGGGTGCCGGGCCAGATGCGGTCGGCCATGTACTCGTCGTAGATCTCCTCGCCGATCGTCTGGAGCTCGACGACGCGGTGGCCCTTGACGATGGAGAGGGCGGAGTCCCGGGCGTCCTGCATGTGCTCGGGGTCCTCGACGCCGGCCAGCCGGAACCAGGCCTGCTGCCAGGCGAACCGGGCGAGGTCGCGGGTCTCGAAGAACTTCCGCTTGTACAGGCCACGGCCGAAGTGGAAGAGCGCGGCGCCCTGCATCACGGTGTTGTCGAGGTCGAAGAAGGCGGCCGCCTTCTCGTCGCCCATCACCGGGAACTCGGGTTCCTCCGGGGCGGGCTGCGCAGCGGCGTGCGCCTCCTGTGCCTCCTGCGAGGACTTGCGGGCGGCCTCCGCCGCGGCCTCGCCTGCCAAAACGCTCCGCGCCGTGGCGGAGCGCCTACGGGGGGTGAGCCATCCGAGAGCGGCCATGCGGTGAGCATAGCCAGTTTGTTCGGTGCTTCCGGAGTCGAGAGGTTGGCGCGCTGTGAACTCTGCGCGACCGCGTCGTGAAAGAGGCCCGGAGGGACGGGGTCACAATGGCTGGTATGAGTCCCCTCTTTCGCCGTAAGACCGGGCCGCGTGAGCGGCGCGTCACGCTCATCCGCAAGCCCGGCTGCCATCTGTGCGACGACGCGCAGACGGTGATCGAGAAGGTCTGCGGCGAACTGGGCGTGCCGGTCGAGTACCGGGACATCAGTCAGGACCCGGAGCTGTACGACCGGTACTGGGAGCAGATCCCGGTGGTGCTGGTCGACGGGGAGCAGCACACCTTCTGGCGGGTGAACGAGGAGCGGCTGCGCCGGGAACTGACCGACTAGTCCAACTGGCCGGGAAAGTCGCTTAGGATCGACGGCGATGTGAGCTCGGGGGCGGGATTCATGAGGAGAGTGTGCAGTTTTGCCCCCAGTAATGAAGGAACGTCGGTGTGTGTGCGCCGGTTCCCGCCAGAGGCGTGAAAGGGGCGTGAGCCCGGTCACTTCTGCGGGGCAAATCGGACACCATCTTTGTGCACGCGTTCACAAAGACATAGCCTGCTGTCGACGGGGCGGTCTGGGGACGTATGACCGCCCACAGCCCCGCTCTACCCGCAGGAGCACCGTGGCAACTGGCCGAACACACCGACCGGCGACCCGTAGCCGAGGGATTCCCGAGGCCACCGTCGCCCGGCTTCCGCTGTACCTCCGAGCCCTGACCGCGCTGTCGGAGCGCTCGGTGCCCACGGTCTCCTCCGAGGAGCTGGCCGCGGCGGCGGGGGTCAACTCCGCCAAGCTGCGCAAGGACTTCTCGTACCTGGGCTCGTACGGAACCCGCGGTGTCGGCTACGACGTGGAGTATCTCGTCTACCAGATCTCCCGCGAACTCGGCCTCACCCAGGACTGGCCGGTTGTCATCGTCGGTATCGGTAACCTCGGCGCCGCCCTCGCCGGTTACGGCGGTTTCGCCTCCCGTGGCTTCCGGGTCGCCGCGCTGATCGACGCCGACCCGGCGCTCACCGGCAAGCCG
The DNA here is from genome assembly GCF_042672505.1 of Streptomyces sp. NPDC127190. Classification (NCBI taxonomy): domain Bacteria; kingdom Bacillati; phylum Actinomycetota; class Actinomycetes; order Kitasatosporales; family Streptomycetaceae; genus Streptomyces; species Streptomyces sp. NPDC127190. The sequence continues at coordinate 76,642 of NZ_JBHXVE010000031.1, read as the reverse complement.
GTCGCGGGCATCCCGGTGCAGCACACCGACGACCTCGAGAAGATCATCAAGGACAACGGGGTCTCCATCGGCGTGATCGCCACTCCGGCCGGCGTCGCCCAGCAGGTCTGCGAGCGCCTCGTGGCCGCCGGGGTCACCTCCATCCTGAACTTCGCGCCGACCGTGCTGTCCGTCCCGGACGGCGTCGACGTGCGCAAGGTCGACCTGTCGATCGAACTCCAGATCCTCGCCTTCCACGAGCAGCGCAAGGCCGGGGAGGACACGGCGGTGGAGACCGCGGCCGGAGACGTGGGCTCGGCGCCCGCCGCCCCCCGGCGCGCCGCGTCCGCCGACCAGGGACCGGACGGGGACGTACCCGCCGTGATGCCGGCATGAGTCTCCTCGTCGTAGGCCTGAGCCACCGCAGCGCCCCGGTCAGCGTGCTGGAGCGGGCGGCGCTGAGCGTGGACGCCCAGGTCAAGCTGTTGCACGACACGGTCGCCGCCGAGCCCGCCACCGAGGCCGCGGTGCTCGCCACCTGCAACCGCATCGAGCTGTACGCCGACGTGGACAAGTTCCACGCCGGTGTCGCCGAGCTGTCCACGCTGCTCGCCCGGCACAGCGGGGTCGGCCTGGAAGAGCTGACGCCCTATCTGTACGTGCACTACGAGGACCGGGCCGTCCACCACTTCTTCTCGGTGGCCTGCGGCCTGGACTCGATGGTGGTCGGCGAGGGGCAGATCCTCGGGCAGATCAAGGACTCGCTGGCCCGTGCGCAGGAACTGCACACCGCCGGCAAGCTGCTGAACGACCTCTTCCAGCAGGCCCTGCGGGTCGGCAAGCGCGCCCACTCCGAGACCGGCATCGACCGGGCCGGGCAGTCGCTGGTCACCTTCGGCCTGGAGCAGCTGGCCGTCGGCACCGCGGTGCCGACCTGGGCGCGGGGCAAGAAGGCACTGGTCATCGGCGCCGGATCGATGTCCTCGCTGGCCGCTGCCACGCTGGCGCGGTCCGGGGTCGCCGAGATCGTCGTCGCCAACCGGACCTTCGAGCGCGCCGAGCGGCTCGTCCAGATCCTCGCCGAGGCCGACGACAACGCCGTGACCGCCCGTGCCGTCCCGATGGACGCGGTGCCGGCCGAGCTGACACGTGCCGACGTGGTCGTCTCCTGCACCGGGGCGACGGGCCTGGTGCTCACCGCGGAGGCGGTCGCGCAGGCGGTGGAGGGGCGCACCGGGCAGCCGGCCGTCGCCGACACCAGCGCTGCCACGGCCGTACCGCAGGGCCCTGCGTCGCCCGCCGCCGGCGTCGGCGCCGAGGAGAACTGCCCGCTGGACCTGGCCGCCGCGCAGTCCGGTTTCTCCGTGCTGGGCGAGGCCGCCGTGGCCGGGATGGACGCGGCGACCCTGGAGCAGCACGCGGCCTGGGTCGCGGGCGGAGCACTGGACCGGCGTGAGCGTCGTACGCCCGAGGCGGACGCCGAGCTGATCGCCGCGCTCGCCGCGACCGCGGCGACGGTGGGCCGGATCCCGGAGCGGCGCAGGCCGGAGCCGCCGGCCGAGCGCCCGGCGCCCTTCTTCTTCCTGCTCGACCTGGCCATGCCGCGGGACATCGACGCGGCCGTGCACCGGCTGGCCGGGGTGCGGCTGGTGGACATCGAGTCGCTGGCGGAAGCTTCCGCCGACGCTCCGATGGCGGCCGACGTGGACCTGGTCCGGCGTATCGTCTCCGACGAGGTCGCGGCCTTCGGCGCGGCCCAGCGGGCGGCGCACATCACGCCGACCGTGGTCGCGCTGCGCACCATGGCCGCCGATGTCGTCGCCGGTGAGATCGCGCGGCTCGACGGCCGGCTGCCCGACCTGGACGAGCGCCAGCGCGGCGAGATCCGGCAGGCCGTGCACCGGGTCGTCGACAAGCTGCTGCACGCGCCGACCGTACGGGTCAAGCAGCTCGCGGCCGAGCCCGGCGGCGCCGGGTACGCGGACGCGCTGCGCACCCTCTTCGACCTCGACCCCGAGACGGTCGCCGCCGTCTCCCGGGCCGGGGACAGCACAGACGACAAGGACCGACCGGTATGAGTGACAGAGCACTGCGGCTGGGCACACGGCGGAGCAAACTCGCCCTGGCCCAGTCCGGGCAGGTGGCGGAGACCGTCCGCCGGGTGACCGGGCGGCCCGTCGAACTGGTCGAGATCACCACGCACGGCGATGTCTCCCGCGAGCACCTGACGCAGATCGGCGGCACCGGTGTGTTCGTCACCGCGCTGCGGGACGCGCTGCTGCGCGGCGAGGTCGACTTCGCGGTTCATTCGCTGAAGGACCTGCCGACCACGCAGCCCGAGGAGCTGGTCCTGGCCGCCGTACCGGTGCGGGAGGACCCGCGGGACGTGATCGTCGCGCGCGACGACCTGAAGTTCACCGACCTGCCCCGCGGGGCGCGCGTCGGTACCGGCTCCCCGCGCCGCATGGCGCAGCTGAACGCGTACGCCCGGGCCCACGGCCTGGACATCGAGACCGTCCCGATCCGGGGCAACGTCGACACGCGCATCGGCTTCGTCCGCAACGGCGAGCTGGACGCCGTGGTGCTGGCCGCCGCCGGACTGAACCGGATCGGCCGGAGCGACGAGGTGACCGACTTCCTGTCGGTCGACACGGTTCTGCCCGCCCCCGGCCAGGGGGCCCTGGCGATCGAGTGTGCCGCGGACCGCGCGGACCTCATCGCGGCGCTCGGCGAGCTGGACGACCCGTTCACGCGGGTCGCCGTCACCGCCGAGCGGTCACTGCTCGCCGCCCTGGAGGCCGGGTGCAGCGCCCCTGTAGGCGCGCTGGCCGGCCTTCTGGCCGACGGGCAGACTGTCAAGGAAATGCGCCTGCGCGGCGTCGTCGGGACCCCCGACGGCACGCGTACGGTGCAGCTGTCCACCACCGGTCCCGTGCCCCAGACGCATGACGCGGCAGTGGCGCTCGGTCGCGAACTCGCCACCGAGATGCTCGCCCAGGGTGCGGCCGGTCTGATGGGGGAGCGAGCACATTGAGCCCCACCGCCCTTCCTGCCGCCGGTCCTGAACACGGGCACGTCACCTTCCTCGGTGCCGGACCCGGAGATCCGGGACTGCTGACTCTGCGCGCCGTGGAGGCGCTGTCGAGCGCGGACGTCCTCATCGCCGAGAACGAGGTCCTCGACGTCATCCGGACGCACGCCCGGCAGGGCGTCTCCGTGGTGCCGACGGACGCGGCCTCTTCCTCGGTCCCGCCGCCGGGCACGGGCACGCCCCAGCTGACGGTCGTTGACGGCACGTCAACACCCGCCGCTGTCCCGGGCGCTGCCCGGGATGCCGCTCATCTTGTCATGGAGGCTGCGCGGGGCGGCAGGCGGGTCGTCCGTGCGGTCTCCGGCGATCCGGGGCTCGACACGTACGCGGCCGAGGAGATGCTCGCCTGCGCGGCGGCCGGGGTGCCCTTCGAGGTGGTGCCGGGTGTGGCGGCGGCGGTCGGCGTGCCCGCGTACGCCGGTGTGCCGCTGCGCGACGCGCAGGGCGCGGACGTCCGGTTCGTGGACGCCCGTACCGCGTCGGACCGGTGCTGGACCGAGGTCGGCGCGTCGGACGGCACGGTCGTCGTCTCCACGACGCTGGACTCGGTGGCGGCAGCCGCGGGTGAACTGGTGTCCGCCGGGCGGAAGCCGGACACCCCGATGTCGGTGACGATCGCCGGTACGACGACCCGGCAGCGCACCTGGACGGCCACGCTCGGCACGATCGCGCAGACGCTGAAGCAGGCGAAGGTGCTGCCGTCGCCGGACGGCGGCCGGCCGGTGATAGCCGTGGTCGGCGAGCGTTCCGCCGCGGCCCGGCGCGAGCAGCTGTCCTGGTTCGAGTCCAAGCCGCTGTTCGGCTGGAAGGTGCTCGTGCCGCGGACCAAGGAGCAGGCGGCGTCGCTCTCCGACCAGTTGCGCTCCTACGGCGCGGTGCCGCACGAGGTGCCGACCATCGCGGTGGAGCCGCCGCGCACCCCGCAGCAGATGGAGCGGGCCGTGAAGGGGCTCGTGACCGGCCGCTACGAGTGGATCGCGTTCACGTCCGTCAACGCGGTGAAGGCCGTGCGGGAGAAGTTCGAGGAGTACGGCCTTGATGCTCGGGCTTTTGCGGGTATCAAGGTGGCTGCGGTGGGTGAGCAGACGGCCAAGGCGCTGATCGCCTTCGGCGTCAAGCCCGACCTGGTGCCGAGCGGTGAGCAGTCGGCCGCGGGCCTGCTGGAGGACTGGCCGCCGTACGACCCCGTCTTCGACCCGATCGACCGGGTCTTCCTGCCGCGCGCCGACATCGCCACCGAGACCCTGGTCGCCGGGCTGATCGAGCTGGGCTGGGAGGTGGACGACGTGACCGCCTACCGGACGGTGCGCGCCTCGCCGCCGCCGGCGGAGACGCGCGAGGCGATCAAGGGCGGTGGCTTCGACGCGGTCCTCTTCACGTCCTCGTCGACGGTCCGCAACCTGGTCGGCATCGCGGGCAAGCCGCACAACGTGACGGTGATCGCCTGCATCGGCCCGGCCACCGCGAAGACGGCCGAGGAGCACGGTCTGCGCGTCGACGTCATGGCGCCGGAGCCGTCCGTGCACAAGCTGGCCGAGGCACTGGCGGACTTCGGCATGAAGCGCCGGGCCGCCGCGCTGGAGTCGGGAGACCCGGTGACCCGCCCGAGCGAGCGGAGGCCGGGGGCGCGCAGGCGCCGGACGACCACCTGAGAAACGGCGGAGCGCCCTTACGGGGGGCGCTCCGCCGCTTTCGTGCCGCTGGCCCGGATGGCCGAATCGTCGTCCCGGTCCCCGCCTGTCTGCGATGCTGGCCGGCATGCGTGACGGGGTGTGGGGGCGGGGGGTCGGCGGGTGGTTGCGGCGGCGGGCTGTGGCGGTGGTGCTGACCGGGGGCGCGGTGGTCGTCGCCGTCGTGCATGTCGTGGCGCCCGGGCTGAGGATCGACGGGGTCACGGTCGGGCTGCTCGCGGTGGCGGTGGTGCCGTGGCTCGGGGATCTGGTGCGCAGCATCGACATACCGGGCCTCGGGCGGATCGAGTTCCGGGAGATCCAGCAGCGGCTCGACGCGGTGCAGCGGACCGCCAACGCCGCGCTCGTCGGTGACGGTCCGCAGGGCGGGGCCGGGGACGACACCGCCGCCTGGGACGCGGTCCGGGAACTGGCCGCCGAGTACGGCAGGATGCGCGAGGACGTGCCCAAGGGGCCGGCGCGTACGCACCGGATGGACCAGATCTTCGCCCGCCTGGTGCGAGCGACACAGCGGGTGCGGGAGTTCGACACCGGAACGCTGCTGCGCTCGCCGGACGCCGGGCTGCGGCTCGCGGCCTACGCGCGGCTGTACGGCCTGCCCGAGCCGGAGTTGTTGAGCACTCTGGTGGACGTGGTGACCGCCGAACCGATCGGCTTCAACCAGTACTGGGGGCTGCGCGTGGTCGGCAGGGGTGTGGAGGAGGCCGGGGTGGAGGAGGTTCCGATCGGTGTGGTGCGCCGGTTGCGGGAGTTCCGCGCCCGGCTGCCGCGGGACAGCGACCGGGGGCAGCTCGCCGATCGCGTGCTCAGCGAGTTCGGCGGGGGGTGAGCGGCCGGCGGGCCCGGCGAGGAGCGGGGTCCGCCGGCCGCTGCCGGGTCAGGCCGCCGTGCCGCCCGCGTAGTCGCTGCCGAAGGTGGTTTCTATGGTGGCCGCCACCGGCTGGGCCACGCCCGTGCCGGTGAGGATGATGCCCAGCTCCCGGTTGTTGCCGAGGGAGTTGCTGCTGATGTTCATGGAGCCGGCCTCGACCTCCTGGGTGGCGAGGCCGTAGTCGGCGACCATCGCCTTGGCGTGGATGTAGAAGCCGTTGGGGTCGGAGTAGCCGACCACCGTGCCGCCGGCGGCCTTGATCTCGGCGACCTGGCTGGCGTAGCTGGACGGGTTCTCCAGGACGACGCGGACCCTGACGCCGGCCCGGGCGCGGGCGGCGATGGCGTCGACCACGGTGCTGTCGCTGAACTCCAGTTCCTCCACGTCCAGGGTCGTGGTGGCGGAGTTGATGAAGGACACCAGGCGGTTGCGGGAGTCGGTGGGGGACCACAGGAGGTGGTCGCCGTCGGTGGGGGTGATGGAGGTGGCCGTGTAGTCGGCGTTGAAGACCTTCTCGATCGATGCCACGTCGCGGGTGTCGTCGGTGAAGACGCCGTAGTCGCGGCTGGTCGCGTAGTACTGGGAGGTGAGGTTGCCGGTCAGGACCAGGGACTTGGTGCCGTCCACCGTGATGGTCTTCTGGTGGGTGTAGACGAAGGCGGACGGGGACCAGACGACGCCGACGCCCGCGCTCTTCAGGGCGTTGTACGCGGAGCTGTTGGCGCTCTGGTGCTGGCGGTCGAGGATGACCCGGACCGTCACGCCCTTGTTCTTCAGGGCGATGAGGTCGTTGACGGCCGTGGTGTCCTCCAGCTCGTACATCGTCATGTCGAGCGTGCTGGTGGCCGAGTCGATGAAGTCGTAGATCGTGGGCTGACCGGTGCCGCTCCGGGAGAAGGCGAACGCCGAGTAGCTCGCGGCGTTCGCGGGGACGGCGGTGGCGACGACGGTGGCGCCGGCCGCCAGGGCGATGCCCGCGCGGGTGAGGGCCTTCCACAGCATGCGTGACTCCTGGTGGTGGGGAGAACTCGCCGGGAGGGGGTGGCGCGTGCATGACACCACGCGCGTAGAACGCGGGGGAGTCCTCCGGGCCCAAGGAGTGCCAGGACTGCGCAAAGACTTCGTATGGAGGGCAGAGGAAGGCTGGTTATGCCCGTGAATGCCGGGGGTGGGGAAGCGCCTGGCGGGCCGCCTCCGCGCCGACAGGGTGTTGGCAAAGGGGCGGGGCGGGCGGGCGTAGCGTAGAGGACATGACGAAGTACGGATCCTTCCCCGGTACGCGTCCCCGGCGACTGCGGACCTCGCCTGTCATGCGCCGGATGGTGGCCGAGACGCGGCTGCATCCCGCCGACTTCATCCTCCCGGCGTTCGTCCGCGAGGGCGTGAGCGAGCCGGTGCCGATCGCCGCCATGCCCGGTGTCGTGCAGCACACCCGGGACAGCCTGAAGAAGGCCGCGCTGGAGGCCGTGGAGGCCGGCGTCTCCGGGATCATGCTGTTCGGCGTGCCGGAGGAGGGGAAGAAGGACGCGCTCGGGACGCCGGGCACGGACCCCGACGGGATCCTCCAGGTCGCGATCCGGGACGTGCGGGCCGAGGTCGGCGACGACCTCCTCGTCATGTCCGACCTGTGCCTCGACGAGACCACCGACCACGGGCACTGCGGGGTGCTGGACGCCGAGGGCCGGGTCGACAACGACGCCACCCTGGAGCGCTACGCCGAGATGGCCCAGGTGCAGGCCGACGCCGGCGCCCATGTCGTCGGGCCCAGCGGGATGATGGACGGCCAGATCGGCGTCATCCGCGACGCGCTCGACCAGATCGGCCGCGAGGACGTCGCCATCCTCGCCTACACCGCCAAGTACTCCTCCGCCTTCTACGGCCCCTTCCGCGAGGCCGTCGCCTCCTCGCTCCAGGGCGACCGCAAGACCTACCAGCAGGACCCGGCCAACTGGCGCGAGTCCCTGCGGGAGCTGGAGCTGGACCTCGGCGAGGGCGCGGACATGGTCATGGTCAAGCCGGCCGGGCCGTACCTCGACATCCTGGCGCGGGTCGCCGACGCCGTGGACGTCCCGGTCGCCGCCTACCAGATCTCCGGCGAGTACTCGATGATCGAGGCCGCCGCCGAGAAGGGCTGGCTGGACCGGGACCGGGCCATCCTCGAGACCCTGACCGGCATCAAGCGGGCCGGCGCCCGCAACATCCTCACCTACTGGGCCACCGAGGCGGCCCGCATGGTGCGCCAGGAGGGCTGAGCCGGCCGGGCGCTCAGTCCCACCAGAAGGTCCAGACGGTGGCGCCGAGCAGACCCTCGGCGTACTTCCGCACGCTGCCCGGGCCGCTCTGCACGACCGAGTTCGGGCACAGGGCGAAGTGTTCGGCGGCCACCGCCTCGGCGGCCGCCGGATCCGTGGGCGGCGCGGCGACCGACATGAGCAGGGTCTCCGGGCCGAGGGCCACCACCCGGGCCCCGAACCGGTCCTCCCAGGAGCGCAGCACCGCGGAGATCCGGGCCACGTCACCCTCGTAGTTCAGCGGGCCGGTCCAGCCGATCGCCGCCGGTATGTCGGCGGAGCGGCGGGCCGGGACCAGGGCGAGATGCGGCTCCTCCAGCCACTCGGCCCAGGTGTCGCGGTCGCCGGTGAGCAGGTCGGCGACCTGGGCGGCGCGGGTGCCGGGGTCGGCGGTCGGGACGGCGGCCGGTGCGAGACCGGGCCAGGCGTGCCCGTACGGCGCCACCTCCTCGATGTCGTCGCCGTCCGTCTCCTCCGCCCAGTACTCCGCCAGCACCTCCGCCGCGTCGTGGTCCCCCGGGTACGACGCCTCCTGGGGCAGCAGCACCCAGCCGCCGAGACCGCCCGCGAAGCCGCCCAGGTCCACCAGGACCGGCAGCAGCCCCGCGCGGGCCGCCGGTGCGCCCAGCGCCTTCCACATGCCCGGCGCGGCCGACTTCTCCGCGTACCACAGCAGGGGTTCGTGCCAGGGGCCGTCGTCGGTCTCGTCCGTCAGCCGGCCGGGCGGCAGTTGCAGGCCCAGGGAGCGACCGCTGGGGTCGGTGGCCAGCCGGGGCAGCGGGTTCGGAAGAGTCGCCATACCGGTGACTCTAAAGGCCGCCACTGACAACGCCGTTGGCGTCCGCCGGCGTCCGTCGACGGAGTGATCCGTTCCGCCCGGAGCAACCCGCAGCCGCTCCCGCCCCTCTCTACAGACGTGCGGCGACGGCCACCGACCACGGCCGTGCCGCGACGGGAAGGACGAGGGGACGTGCGGATCGGGCGCTATCCGGTGCGGTGGCACATCGTGCTGCTCACCCTGTGGACGGCCTTCTGGTTCCTGGTGGCGGAACGTCACGCCGCCATCTCCTGGCACTATCTGCGCACCGGCGAGGAACTGCTCTTCGGTCAGCTGCGCGGCGGGGGCCTGGCCCTCTACGCCAACCACCCGGAACTCCAGATCGGCCCCGTCAGCTTCCTGGTCGCCGGCCTGTTCGAACCCTTCTCACCGGAGCTGGGCGAGAAGCTCGCGGACGCCTTCATGTCCGCCCTCGGCCTCTACATGCTGGTCCTGGTCGGCCGGGCCGCGGCCGACCACTACCGGGGTACGGGGCTGAACCACCGGCGCCTCCAGCAGCGGGTCCTCGTCGCCGGTGCCGCCTTCATCCCCATGTGGGTCGAGGTCTCCGTCCGCTTCGCCCACCTCGACGACGTGCTGGCCCTGTTCTTCACCACCCTCGCCGTCCGCGCGCTGGTCCGGGGCAACCACACGGCGGTGGGCGTGCTGCTGGCCCTCGCCATCGACTCCAAACCCTGGGCGGTGGGGTTTCTGCCGCTCCTGCTGGCGCTGCCCCGCCCGCACCGGCTGCGCGCCACCGGCTGGGCCGTCGCGCTGGTGGCGGTGGCGTGGCTGCCCTTCTACCTCACGCACCTGGACACCTTCGCCGCGGCCCGGTTCACCATCCCCAACCAGCCTGCGTCGGCGCTGCGCTGGTTCGGCGTGGACGATCCCGCGACACCGCCGTGGGACCGGCCCGCGCAGATGGCCCTCGGCATCGCGCTGGGCACGCTCGCGGTACGGCGGCGGCGGTGGCCGGCGGTGGTGCTGCTGGCCGCCGACGCGCGGATCGTGCTGGACCCGAGCGTGTACACGTACTACAACGCGTCGGTCCTGCTCGGCACCCTGATCTGGGACTCCGTCGGCCAGCGGAGGCTGGTGCCCTGGGTCAGCTGGATCGCGCTCATCTCCCTGTACGGCAGCGCCCTGCTGATCCCGTCCGACTCCGTCTGCGGCCTGATCCGCCTGGCCTTCGCGGCGGGGTCGGCGGGGTACGTCCTCTTCAGCCCCCAACGGCGGCCTCGCGGCCGCCGCCCCCCGAACACGCCTCGGCCGCGACGGCTCCCCCTCCGCGCCGCCGCGGCCGATTCCCCGTCGGGTTGAAAGCTCCGGTCAGGCCTTCTCGTCCGTGGCGTGAGTGTTGTCCGGGCTGACCACACCGATCTCCTCGGCGATGTTCGCAGCGGCCGGCTTCAGCGGCTCACTGGTGGCGTGCGTGTTCATGGTGGTCACTTCGGTGGTCGAGGTCTCCGCCTCGGTCGTCTTCTTGACGTCGCTCATGACTGCTCCCCTGATGTCTGTGCAGTGGTACGGGACGGCCTGCCCGGTAGCTCCCCCGAGTGCCGCCGGGCAGGCTTCCCCTGGGCCGGTACACCTTACGGCGCGCCCAGTTGGTGTCCCGTCTGTCCCCCGACGCGACGGAACGACACGACAGAGAGTGCCGGGCGGCGATAAACGAACGATGAACGCGCAGGCGTGCGCCCTCAGGCGACGGACAGCGGCTTGAGCAGAGCGCGTACCTCGTCGGCTTCCGGCGCGCTCGACGCCTCGAAGATGGCCAGGGCCTCTTGCAGACAGACCTGTGCGCGGCCGGTCTGGCCGATCCCGCTCAGCGCCCGGCCGAGCGCCGTGAGGACGTTTCCGCGCCGCCACTCGCCGCCGATGCCGCGCAGCACGGACAGCGCCGTCTCCGCACGGGTCGCCGCCTCCGGCAGGCGCTGGGCGGCGAGGTCGACCTCCGCGAGGCGGAAGAGGGTCATGCCCTCCCACAGGCGCTGCCTGCTGTCACGGAAGACGTCGAGGGCTTCCTCGAGGCGCTCGGTGGCCAGCGCGAGCCGACCGCTCTGCACGAGGGCGAGCCCCAGCGCGTAGCGGCCGTTGGCTCCCTTGAGGGCGTGCCCCATGCCGTCGTACATGTCGGTCCCCTGCTGGGCCAGGGACACCGCGCTCGACGTACGGCCCATGGCCAGATGGATCCGGGAGAGATTGCACAACGCGCTGGCCTCACCGGGCCGGTCCCCCGCGACACGGAAACTCTCGATGGCCCGGATCAGGTGCCGCTCGCCGGTGTCGCACCTGTCCTGGTACAACGCGAGGACCCCCAGCATGTTGGACGCCCAGCACTGGGGCAGGGGGTCGTTCGCCGTCTCCGCGAGCCGCAGGGCCTCGGTGGCCTCCCGATCCGCCAGCTCGAAACGGCCGGACATGTGATGGCCGTTGGCCAGCGTGACCCGGGCACGGGCCTCCGTACGCTGATCGCCGGAGGCCTGAGCGGCGGCCCGCACGGCGGCACCGGTCGCCTCGTACTCCTTGGAGTTGGCCCCCGATTCGGCGAGGTCGATGGCGGCCCACAACAGGTCGACGGCGCGCCTCAGCTGTGCGTCCCCCGTCGACTGCCGTACGCAGGCGAGCAGGCAGACCGACTCCGTGTACAACCAGTCCTGCGCCCTGCGCCGGTCCTCGAAGGTCAGGCCCGGGTAGTCCGTCGGCTCCAGGTGGTCCACCAGCCGGTCGCCCGGCCGTTCGATCGCGTAGACCCCGGCCGCCGTCGCCAGATAGAAGTCCAGCAGGCGCGACAGCGCCGACTCCCGTTCGCTCGGGAGTTCGTCGCGTTCGGCGCAGGCGCGGGCGTAGAGGCGGACCAGGTCGTGGAAGCGGTAGCGGCCGGGGGCGGCGGATTCCAGGAGGGAGGTGTCGACCAGGGACTCCAGGAGGTCCTCCGTGTCCTCCGCGGGGAGGTCGAGGACCGCGGCCGCCGCGGCCAGCGAGAGGTCGGGGCCGTCGGCCAGGCCGAGCAGGCGGAAGGCGCGGGCCTGGGCCGGTTCCAGCTGGCCGTAGCCGAGTTCGAAGGTTGCCTTGACCGCGAGGTCGCCGGCCTGGAGCTCGTCCAGGCGGCGGCGTTCGTCGGCGAGCTTGGCCGCGAGGACGGAGACGGTCCAGGTGCGGCGGGCCGCCAGGCGGGAGGCGGCGATGCGGATGGCGAGGGGCAGGAAGCCGCAGGCCGCCACCACGTCGAGGGCGGCTTCGCGTTCCGCCGCCACCCGCTCGGTGCCGACGATCTTCGTGAAGAGGGCCAGCGCCTCCTCGGGGGACATCACGTCCAGGTCGACCAGATGCGCCCCGGCCAGGTCCAGCATGCGCACCCGGGAGGTGATCAGGGCCGCGCAGCCCTCCGTGCCGGGCAGCAGCGGCCGTACCTGGGCGGCGTCCTTCGCGTTGTCCAGCAGGACCAGCACGCGGCGGCCGTCCAGGACCGAGCGGTAGAGGGCGGCCCGCTCCTCCAGGGAGTCCGGGATCGCCGAGTCCGCGGTGCCGAGGGCGCGCAGGAAGGAGCCGAGGACGGTCTCCGGTTCGGCGGGGCGGTGGCCCGCGCCCTGGAGGTCGACGTAGAGCTGGCCGTCCGGGAAGGCGGCCCGCGCACGGTGGGCGACATGGACCGCCAGGGTCGTCTTGCCGACGCCGCCGATGCCGGCCAGGGCGGAGACCGCCATCACCCGGCCCAGGGTGCTGCCGGTGTCGGGGGCCGACGCCGAGGCCAGCACCTCGCTCAGCTCGGTGACGAAGGCCTTGCGGCCGGTGAAGTCGGGGACCGAGGCGGGCAGCTGGGCGGGGCGGACCGGGGCGTGCGCGGGCTCCGGGGCCGGGCCGGAGGGCTCGGCCAGGGCCGGGTCCGCCTGGAGGATGCGCTGCTGGAGTTCGCGCAGGCCGGGGCGGGGGTCCACGCCCAGTTCCTCGGAGAGCAGGCGGTGGGTGTCGGCGTAGACCGCGAGGGCCTCGGCCTGCCGGCCGCTGCGGTACAGGGCCAGCATCAGCAGTTCGCGCAGGCGTTCGCGCAGCGGGTGGGCCGCGGTCAGGGCGGTCAGCTCGGAGACCGCCTCCGCGTGGCAGCCCTGCTCCAGGTCCATGTCGAGGCGGGACTCCAGCAGGCCGAGGCGCCACTCCTCCAGGCGGACCCGCTGGGTCTCGGCGTACGGGCCGGGCACGCCGGCCAGCGGCTCGCCGTCCCACAGGGCGAGGGCCCGGTTCAGCAGTTCCCGGGCGCGGCACAGGTCGCCGGCGCCCCGCGCCTTCTCCGCGGCCGCCGCCAGGTCCTGGGCGGCCGCGAGGTCCAGGGCGCCCTCGCCGAGGCCGCGCACCGCGTAGCCGCCGGACTCGCTCACGAGGATCCGGGGGGTGAGCATCTTGCGCAGCCGGGAGGCGTAGGTGCGGACCGTCGCCAGCGCCTGGGAGGGCGGCTCGGGGCCCCACAGCGCGTCGATCAGCTCCGCCGCGGTCGCCGTACGGCCCTCCCGCAGCAGCAGGGCGGCCAGCAGCGCGCGCTGCTGGGGCGAGCCCGTGCTGAGCTGTTCGGCGCCCCGCCAGGCCCGCACCGGACCGAGCACGCCGAAGCGCAACGCCTCCTGCTCCGCGGCCGGTTCGGCCGGGTCCGTGGAGCCGGGACGCCGCTGCTCAGGTACTCGCGGCCCACCAGCCATGCATTCGCCCCCCTCGGCGTCAGGAACAACTTTGTCAGTTTGCCTTGTTCGGGGCGGTTGCGTCAGCCGTGGGAGACGCCGATCACAGACCGGCACGCCCCGGTACACAAAGCCCTCACACCGTCTTCGCGGGCCGCACGGAAAACCCGGCCGACTCCCGAGTAGCTGACGGATCGTCAGATCAGCGCTACGGTGCGGGGCATGGAGGCCAAAGAGTTCCCGTGGATCATCTCCGTCGACGATCACACCGTCGAGCCGGCGGCCGTGTGGCAGGACCGGCTGCCGCGGAAGTACCGGGACGTGGGGCCCCGGATCGTCCGGGCACCGGTGCGGGAGATGACGTTCCTCGGCGGGCGGTTCCGGCCCGTGATGGGGGAGCCGGGCGCCACCGGCGAGGGGCCCGTGGGCGACTGGTGGGCGTACGAAGATCTGCGGCGCCCGCTCACCCGGCTGGACACCGCCGTCGGCTGCGCCCGGGACGAGGTCCGGCTGGAGGTCATCACCTACGAGCAGATGCGGGCCGGGTCGTACGACGTGCCCGAGCGGATCGCCGACATGGACCTCAACCATGTGCAGTCGGCGGTCTGCTTCCCGACCTTCCCCCGCTTCTGCGGCCAGACCTTCGCCGAGGCCCGGGACAAGGACCTCGCCCTGCTCTGCGTCCGCGCCTACAACGACTGGATGGTGGAGGAGTGGTGCGGGCCCGCGGCGCGGGGGCGGCTGGTGCCGCTCGCGCTGATACCCCTGTGGGACCCCGCGCTGGCCGCCGCGGAGGTGCGGCGGAACGCGGCCCGCGGGGTCCGGGCGGTCGCCTTCTCGGAGATACCGCCGCACCTCGGGCTGCCGTCCGTGCACACCGACGACTGGGACCCCTTCCTCGCGGCCTGCGACGAGACCGGCACGGTCGTCGCCATGCACATCGGCTCCAGCAGCCGGATGCCCTCCACCTCCGCCGACGCACCGCCCGCCGTCGGCTCCACCATCACCTTCGCCAACTGCTGCTTCTCGATGGTCGACTGGCTGATGAGCGGCAAGTTCGAACGCTTCCCCAACCTCCGGGTCATGTACGCGGAGGGGCAGATCGGCTGGATCCCCTACATCCTCGAACGCGCGGACGTGGTCTGGGAGGAGAACCGCGGGTGGGGCGGGGTCGCCGGCAAGGTGCGCCGGCCGCCGTCCGAGCTGTTCGCCGGGCATGTGTACGGCTGCTTCTTCGACGACGCCTTCGGGCTGCGCAACCTGGACGCCATCGGCGTCGGCAACGTCCTCTACGAGACCGACTACCCGCACTCCGACTCCACCTGGCCGAAGTCCCGCGAGGTCGGCGAGGCCCAGATGGGGCACCTGGCGCCCGAGGTGGTCGAGCGGATCGTCCGCGGCAACGCGATCGAGCTGCTGGGGCTGACCCCCGAGGGGCTGTGGCGGTGACCGCCCTGGCGTACGGCATCCAGCTGCCCGTGCAGTCCCAGAGCACCCTGTACGCGGAGCCGTGGGAGGCCGCCGCGGGCGCGGCGGACCTGGTCGCCGTCGCCCGGGCCGCGGACACCGCCGGCTTCGCCTACCTCGCCGTGTGCGAGCACGTGGCCGTGCCCCGGCGGCTGGCAGCGGCCATGGGCACGGTCTGGTACGACCCCGTCGCCACCCTCGCCCATCTCGCCGCCGTCACCGGGCGCATCCGGCTGCTCAGCCATGTCGCGGTGGTCGGGCTGCGCCATCCGCTGCTCACCGCCAAGCAGTACGCCACCCTGGACCACCTCTCCGGCGGCCGGCTGATCCTCGGGGTCGGGGCCGGGCACGTCCGGGAGGAGTTCGAGGCCGTGGGCGCCGACTTCGAGCGGCGCGGGGCCGTCCTGGACGAGACCGTCGACGCGCTGCGGGCCGCCCTCGGGCCCGAGGAGTACCCCGAGCACCACGGCAAGCGCTACGACTTCGCCGGGCTCGGACAGCGGCCCCGGCCCGTGCAGCCCCGGGTGCCGCTCTGGGTCGGCGGCTCCTCGCCCGCCGCCGTACGCCGGGCCGCGCTCAAGGGCGACGGCTGGCTGCCGCAGGGCGATCCACGGGGGCGGCTGGCCGGGCAGATCGAGCGGATCCGGCGGCTGCGGGCGGAGCAGGGCGCCGAGGGGCCGTTCACCGTCGGCGCCATCGCCGAGCCGCTCTACGTCGGACCGGCCGGCTGGGACGTCGGGCGGCGCACCCTCAGCGGGGCGCCGGAGCGGATCGCCGAGTCGCTCAGGGCGTACCGGGCGATGGGCGTGGACCAGATCCAGGTGCGGTTCCGCAGCCGGAGCCGGGCCGAACTCGTCGACCAGATCGCACTGTTCGGGGCGGAGGTCGCGCCCCGGCTCAACTAGGAGGGCTTCATGGGCAAGCTGGACGGGCGGGTCGTCCTGGTCACCGGTGCGGCGCGCGGGCAGGGCGAGCAGGAGGCGCGGCTCTTCCGGGCGGAGGGCGCGCGGGTGGCCGTCGCCGATGTGCTGGACGAGCAGGGCCAGACCCTGGCCAAGGAGATCGGGGCGCTCTACGTCCATCTCGACGTGGGCACCGAGGAGGGCTGGCGGGAGGCCGTGGCCGAGGTCCGGCGGGCGTACGGCCGGATCGACGGACTGGTCAACAACGCGGGCATCCTGCGCTTCAACGCCCTCGTGGACACCCCGCTGGACGAGTTCATGCAGGTCGTCCAGGTCAACCAGGTCGGCTGCTTCCTGGGCATGAAGGCGGTGGTGCCGGAGATGGCCGACGGCGGGACGATCGTCAACACCGCCTCCTACACCGCGCTGACCGGGATGGCCGCCGTGGGCACGTACGCCGCGACCAAGCACGCGGTGCTCGGGCTGACCCGGGTGGCCGCGCTGGAGCTGGCGGGGCGGCGGATCCGGGTCAACGCCATCTGCCCGGGCGCCATCGACACCCCCATGTCCAACCCGGCCCGGCTGGACCCCGACGCGGACCCGGAGGAGACGAGCCGGGCCCTGGACGAGCTGTACCGCAGGCTGGTGCCGCTCGGCCGGGTCGGGCGGCCGGAGGAGGTGGCACGGCTCGCCCTCTTCCTGACCTCGGACGACTCGTCGTACATCACCGGGCAGCCGTTCGTGATCGACGGAGGCTGGCTGGCGGGGGTCAGCGTCATCTGATCGGCGCTGCCCGAGGGGCGGTCGTCTCTCCTGAGACCCCTCTCTCTTGAGATCTGACGAACCGTCAGATATGAAGCCACAGGCAAGGATCCATAGGCACTCGTAGGGACGGTGAACCGCCGTGGAATTCGGGCTCTTCGTACAGGGATACGTGGGCAAGCGCGCCGAGACCGACCCGCTCGCCGAGCACAAGGCACTGATGGAGGAGACCGAGTACGTCATCCAGGCGGACCGGTCCGGCTTCAAGTACGCCTGGGCCTCCGAGCACCACTTCCTGGAGGAGTACTCCCACCTCTCCGCCAACGACGTGTTCCTCGGCTACCTCGCGCACGCGACCGAGCGGATCCATCTCGGCTCCGGGATCTTCAACCCGCTGGCCCCCGTCAACCACCCGGTCAAGGTCGCCGAGAAGGTCGCCATGCTCGACCACCTCAGCGAGGGCCGCTTCGAGTTCGGCAGCGGGCGGGGCGCCGGCTCGCACGAGATCCTCGGGTTCCTGCCGGGGGTGACCGACATGAACCACACCAAGGAGATCTGGGAGGAGACCATCGCCGAGTTCCCGAAGATGTGGCTCCAGGACGAGTACCAGGGCTTCCAGGGCAAGCACTGGCAGCTGCCGCCGCGGAAGATCCTGCCCAAGCCGTACGGCAGGTCCCACCCGGCGATGTGGTACGCGGCCGGGTCCCCGCCGTCGTACGCCATGGCCGCGAAGAAGGGGCTCGGCGTGCTCGGCTTCAGCATCCAGAAGGTGTCCGACATGGAGTGGGTGCTGGAGCAGTACAAGACGGCGATCGTGGACGCGGAGCCGGTGGGGGACTTCGTCAACGACAACGTGATGGTCACGACCACCGCGATCTGCGCGCCCACGCACGCGGAGGCGATCGACATCGCGGTCCGCGGGGGGCTGCACTATCTGCCCTCGCTGGTCTTCCGGTACCACGACACGTTCCCGCGGCCGGAGGGGTTCCCGGAGTGGCCGGAGACGCTGCCCGCGTACACACCGGAGTTCGTGGAGCTGCTCATCGAGGAGGAGCTGCTGATCTGCGGGGACCCGGACGAGGTGCTGCGGCAGTGCAAGAGGTGGGAGCAGGCGGGGGCGGACCAGTTGAGCTTCGGGCTGCCGGTGGGGGTGCCGAAGGAGGAGACGTTGCAGACGATCCGGTTGATCGGGGAGTGCGTGATTCCGAAGATCGACACGGATCCGGTTCATCGGACGACGCGGTTCCGGGGCGCCGCGTGATGCTTGATCACCTCATCAAGGGCGCCGCCGTCGTGGACGGGACCGGTGTGCCCGCCTTCACCGCCGACGTCGGTATACGGGACGGCCGTATCGCTGTCATCGGTGCTGCCACCGAAGACGCCCGTACCACCGAGGACGCCACCGGGCTCGTCCTCGCTCCCGGGTTCGTCGATCCGCACACCCACTACGACGCCCAGCTCTTCTGGGACCCGTACGCGACGCCGTCCCTCAACCACGGGGTGACCACGGTCGTCGGGGGGAACTGCGGGTTCACGCTCGCGCCGCTCAGCCCCGCCCGGCCGGACGACGCCGACTACACGCGCCGCATGATGTCCAAGGTGGAGGGCATGTCGCTGGTCGCCCTCGAAGAGGGGGCGCCCTGGAGCTGGCACTCCTTCGGTGACTATCTGGACGCCCTCGAGGGGCGGATCGCGGTCAACGCCGGGTTCATGGTGGGGCACTGTGCGCTGCGGCGGTATGTGATGGGGGCCGACGCGATCGGCGGGCAGCCGGATGACGAGCAGCTGGCCGCCATGGTGCGGGCGTTGCACGAGGCCATGGACGCCGGGGCGTGGGGGCTGTCCACCACCCAGTCGGGCACCCACTCCGACGGGGACGGCCGGCCGGTCGCCTCCCGGCACGCCCGGCCACCGGAGCTGCTGGCCCTCGCGCGGGCGGTCGGGGAGCACGAGGGGACGCAGATCGAGGCGATCGTCGCCGGCTGCCTGGACCGGTTCAGCGACGCCGAGATCGAGCTGCTGGCGGAGCTGAGCGCCGCCGCCGGGCGGCCGCTGAACTGGAACGTGCTGACCGTCGACGCGGCCGTGCCGGACCGGGTGCCGCGGCAGCTGAGCGCGAGTGAGCGGGCGCGGAAGGCGGGCGGCCGGGTGGTGGCCCTGACCATGCCGATCCTCACCCCGATGAACATGTCGCTGGGCACCTTCTGCGCGCTCAACCTGATCCCCGGCTGGGGGCCGGTGCTCGGGCTGCCGGTGCCCGAGCGGATCGCGAGGCTGCGGGACCCGCACACCAGGGACGAGCTGCTGCGGCGGGCCCGGTCGAAGGAGGCGGGCGTCTTCCGGCGGCTCGCGGACTTCGGGCGGTATGTCATCGGGGACACCTACAGCCCCGCCAACGAGGGGCTCACCGGGCGGGTCGTCCGGGACATCGCCGAGGAGCGGGGGCAGGACCCCTTCGCGTGCCTGGTGGACATCTGCGCCGAGGACGGGCTGCGTACGGTGCTGTGGCCGATGCCGTCCGACAACGACCCGGCGTCCTGGGCGCTGCGCGCGGAGACCTGGCAGCACGAGGACGTGCTGCTCGGCGGCTCTGACGCGGGGGCGCATCTGGACCGGATGTGCGGGGCGCCGTACACCACGCGGTTCCTCGGGGACTGTCTGCGCGGCCGGAAGCTGGTCGGGCTGGAACAGGCGGTGCGGATGCTGACCGACGAACCTGCGCGGCTGTTCGGGCTGCGCGAGCGGGGCCGGGTGCGCGAGGGCTTCCACGCCGACCTGGTGCTCTTCGACCCGGAGCGGATCGACGCCGGCCGCGCCCGGCTGGTGCACGACCTGCCCGGCGACAGCCCGCGGCTGGACTCGCGGGCGCTCGGGGTGCGGGCCGTGTGGGTCAACGGGGTCGAGGCGATCCGGGACGACGTGGTGAGCGGGGCCGTACCGGGCAGGGTGCTGCGGTCCGGCCGGGACACGCGGACGGTGAGCACCCGGTGAGCGAGGGGCAGCGGCTGTTCGTCGGCGGGGAGTGGGTCGCACCCGAGCACGGCCACTATCCGGTGATCGACCCGGCCACCGAGGAGGTCGTCGGCCGGGCGTCGGAGGCCTCGCCGGAACAGGCGCGGGCAGCCTGCGCGGCGGCCCGGGAGGCGTTCGGGGCGTGGTCGCGGACCCGCCCGGAGGAGCGGGCGGCACTGCTGTGCCGGGCGGCGGAGATCATCCGGGGGCGGGCGGAGCCGTACGCCCGGCTGGCGATCGCCGAGACCGGGGCGACCACGGCGACCGCGCGGGGCATGCAGGTCGGGGTGGCCGTGGCCCGGTTCCGCCGGTACGCGACCGTGGAGGCGGCCGAGTGGGCCGTGCCGCCGCAGCTCATCGAGGCCGGGCCGATGGGGCGGGCCGGGGTGCTGGGCGCGCTGGCGGTACGCCAGCCGGTGGGCGTCGTCACCTGCGTGACCTCGTACAACAACCCCTGGGCCAACGCGGCCGGGAAGGTCGCCCCGGCGCTGGCCATGGGCAACACGGTGGTGGTGAAGCCGGCCCCGCAGGACCCGCTGTCCGTCTACCGCATGGCGGAGGCGCTCCAGGAGGCCGGGGTGCCGCGCGGGGTGGTGAACGTGGTCTCCGGGCGGGAGGTGGCCGTCGGGGAGGCGGTGGTGGCCTCGGACGACGTCGACATGGTCAGCTTCACCGGGTCCACGGCCGTCGGACGGCGGATCGCCGAGGTGTGCGGCCGGGACATGAAACGCCAGCTGATGGAGCTGGGCGGGAAGGGCGCGGCGCTCGTCTTCGACGACGCGGACCTCGGCTCGGCGGTGGCCGGGATCGGGACCACCTTCTCCTTCTACAGCGGACAGATCTGCACGGCACCGACCCGGGTGCTGGCCCAGCGCGGGGTGTACGAGCGGCTGGTCGACCAACTGGCCGACTATGCACGGCGGTTGACGGTCGGGGACCCACGGGAGCCGGGCACGGTGGTGGGGCCGGTGATCTCCGGACAGCACCGGGAGCGGGTCGAGTCGTACGTCGAACTCGGGCGCAAGGAGGGCGCGACCGTGGTCACCGGAGGCCGACGGCCGCCACTGGACCGGGGGTTCTACGTCGCGCCCACCCTCCTCGCCGACTGCGCGAACGGGATGCGGGTGGCCCGGGAGGAGATCTTCGGGCCGGTGGTCGTGGTGATCCCGTTCGACGACGAGGAGGAGGGCATCGCCCTCGCCAACGACTCCGACTACGGCCTCATCGACTACGTCTGGTCCGGCGATGTGGCCCGCGCCTTCCGGGTGGCGCGGCGGCTGCGGGCCGGCGGGGTGGGCGTCAACACCGTCGGCCGCAACATGGAGGCCCCGTTCGGCGGCTTCAAACGCAGCGGGGTCGGCCGGGACGTGGGCTCCTACGCGCTGCACGCCTACAGCGAGGTGCAGTCGATCGTGTGGCCGGGGTGAGGGGCACCACGGTCATTGGTGTCACTGGGAGAAGTACGACGCCGGGTGCCGGGGGTCGGCCGCGCAGACGAACAGACCGGCGTGGCTGCCGCGGCCGACGGTCATGCCGACCGGTTCCAGGGCCGCCTGCCACTCCGGGCCGCGCGGCTCCAGATGGCGTTCCTCCAGGGGCTGGAAGCGGTGGGGCGCGCCGTCGGGGCCCCAGGTGCCGATGGCGTACTCGCAGGTGTCGAACTGGAGGAACAGCTCCAGCGGGGCCTGGCACTCACCGCACTCCAGGGCCTCCGGCAGGTCCGTCGTGCACCAGTTCATGTAGCCGCCGAGCTTGTAGCCGGGGACGGTGGTGAGGTCGTCGCGCAGGTTCCGTTCCCTCAGCCAGGCCTCGAAGCGCTCCCCGAGACCGTCCGGCAGCTCCTCGCTGTCCGGGTAGTCCGGGAGCCGCTCCGGGTGCAGCACACAGGCGCGCGGGATCATGTCCCAGTCGTGGTCCCAGTGTTCCTCGGGGTCCGGCTGCTCGGTGAGCGGGTCGGTGACCCGGTCGGCGCGGCGCCAGAACAGCCGGCAGGCCTGGCCCCAGCCCGCCGGATGCGGCTGGTCGTGCCACTCCGGGCACCACAGCAGCTGGACCAGGTCCGTGCCGTCCGGGAAGCGGATCTCCGGGAAGTCCGCCGCCGTCAGCTGGGCCACCGCGACCATCGGCATGCTGTAGGCGCGGCCGTTGACGTCCTTGTGGTCGGCGCACTCCGGCCAGGGCTCGGCGGCCGGCCAGAGCAGCGGGCCGCCGATGTGGCTGTCGCGCGGTCCGGGGGTGCCGCGGCGCGGATGCAGCCGTACGGCCGGGCGGGCGTGCGGCAGCAACTCCGGGAAGTCGCGGGCGGGTTCCAGGGCGGACGGGGCGGTGGTGAGCTTCACGGCCGCAGTCTTTCCCGGCTCAGTCGGCCAGGTCCACCCGGATGGTCAGCAGGCCGGTGCCGAAGGCCCGGACCGCCGCGCTGTTGAAGCGGGGCAGGGTGCGCAGACGGGCGACCGGGTCGTCGTCGGGCAGGAGGTGGGCGGTGCCGTGGTGCCAGCGGCCGGCGAGCCGGACGCGGACCCGGGGGTCGGCCTGGATGTTCCGGACGTACTGGGAGCGGTGCCCGAACTCCGAGACCAGCCAGAAGGACCGGCCCACCCGGCGCCCGCCGACCGGGGTCCGGCGGGGCAGCCCGGAGCTGCGGCCGGTGGTCTCCAGCAGGGTCTGGAAGGGCATGCGCCGGGCCAGGGGGTTGGCCAGGTGCCGCTGGAAGCGGGTCACGAGCCGGTGTTTGAGGTCGCTGCGGGGTGCCATGTCTCTCGCTTCCGTCGCTCTCGGGGCTCAGCCGGCCCCGAGGAAGACCGGGTTGGTGAACGCCGCCATCATCCCCGGCACCGGGCCGAGCGCCGACTCGTGCCGTACCTCGGCGCGCACATGGGCCGCGTGCGCGGGCGTGGTGCGCCACTCGACGGTGCCCGACCCCGCCACCGGCAGCGGCCCGCCGGTGCACAGCACGCCCTGGTCGGTGACGAACCGGACGGTGCAGCGCGGCGCCCCGGTGACCGCCAGCCGGACGGTCACCGGCTCGTCGGCCCCGGCCGCCAGCCGTTCGCCGACCCCGGCCCGCGCACCGCTCGCGGCGGTCGCGGTGAGGGACAGCGCCACCCGCCGGGACTCGGCGACGTACGACCGCCCGGCCCGCAGCCCCTGCTGGATCGCCTCCCGGGTGAGGTCGTCGGCGAGGACCACCGTCTGCGGGTGCCCGACCGTGTCCGGGGGCCGGTGCGCGTCACTGCCGCCCATCGCCGGAAGCCAGGGCCGCCCCTCGGACGCGGCGGCCCCCAGCAGCCCGTCCCAGGCGGCCAGCGCCACCTCGTCGTCGGGCGTCCACGGCCCGTTCCACACCTCGAGCACGTCCGCGTCCGCGAACCCGAACTTCCAGGCGCAGCCGACGCAGGGGGCGTACGGATGGGCCGGTACGACCAGTCCGCCCGCGCCGTGGATCCGGTCGGCGAAGCGGGCCCTGCGGTGGTCCCGGGCCCGGTGGCGCCAGTCGACGAAGGTGCCCGGGTCGGTGCCGAGGGCGAGGACGTGGCCGTTCCTGGTGGTGACCTCCTCGCCCAGCAGCACCAGCAGGTCCTCGCCCGCCGCGTCGGCCCAGTGGGCGTGCGAGGCGTGGGTGTTGTGGTCGGAGCTGTTGACGAAGTCCAGCCCGGCCGCGCGGGCGAGCGAGGCGATCTGTGCCGGGGTGCGGGTGCCGTCGGAGTGCCGGGAGTGCAGATGGCAGTCGCCCCGGTACCAGTCCCGGCCCCGGCCCCGGGCGCGGGACGGCGGATACCGGGGCGGCGGGGTGGGCGCCGGCTCCCCCTCCGTGAGGGTCACCCTCACGTCGTACGACAGTCCCTGCGGCGCGATCGTGTACGGGCCGAGCGCGATGTGCCAGACGCCGGGGTTCAGCGGGCCGGGGAGATAGCCCGGGGTCGCCGTGTCGCCGCGTACGGAGAACTCGCTCCGCGCCCCGCCCGACCAGCCCCGGAACCCCTCCTCGACCCCCCGCTCGTCGAAGAGCCCGATGTCGAGCGCGTTGCCCGGGACTCCGCCGGGGGTGGCGGGCCGGTCGTAGCGGTAGGAGACATGCAGCCCGGCGGTGCGGGGCGGCACCTCGAAGGGGAGGTAGACGTAGTCCGGTGAACCTGGTGCGAGTCTGCCGCGCAAGCTGGTCACAAGGCCCACGCTAGGCGCCGGGAGGCCGCATGAGGAACCACACGTCCACGACAGGTGACCAACCAGTCGGTACGATGGCTCATGCGTATCGCCGTCACGATCTTCCTCACCGACGAGACCGTCACCCCCGTGCGCCTCGCCCCCGAGCTGGAAGCGCGCGGTTTCTCCGGGCTGTATCTGCCCGAGCACACCCATATCCCCGTCGAGCGCACCACTCCGTATCCGGGCGGGGGCGAGCTGCCGCCCGAGTACGGCCGTACCCTCGATCCCTTCGTCGCCCTCGGCCAGGCCGCGGCCGTCACCTCGCGGCTCGGGCTGGGGACCGGGATCACTCTGCTGGCCCAGCACGACCCGATCGTCCTCGCCAAGCAGATCGCCACCCTGGACCACCTCTCCGGCGGCCGCTTCACCCTCGGCCTCGGCTACGGGTGGAACGTGGAGGAGGCCGCCGACCACGGCGTGGACTGGCGTACGCGCCGGGACCTGGTGCGGGACCGGGTGCGGATCATGCAGGCGCTGTGGTCCGCGGAACCGACCGCGTACCAGGGCGCGTTCGGGGGCGTGCGGGCCAGCTTCGCGCACCCCAAGCCGGTGCGGCGGCCGCGCGGCCCGGTGGTCGGCCCGCGCACCCTGGTGGGCGGGGCCGCCGGACCCCGGCTGTTCGCGCACATCGCCGAGTACGCCGACGGCTGGCTGCCGATCGGCGGGCGCGGCCTCACCGAGTCCCTGCCGCGGCTGCGCGCCGCCTGGGCCGACGCGGGCCGCGATCCGGCCGATCTCCAGGTCGTCCCGTACGCGGTCCACCCCAGCCCCGGCAAGCTCGCCCACTACGCCGAGCTGGGCATCGAGGAGGTGGTGGTGCAGCTGCCGCCGGCCGGGGAGGCGGAGGTGCTGCGGGCGCTCGACTCATACGCGACCTTCCTGCCGGGCAACCAGTCTCAGGCGTGATCGCCGCTTCCGTATCCTCGAGAGATGACCACTTCCGCGACCTCCGGAACCGGCCCCACCGAGAACTCCATGCGTCGCGCCCTCAAACGCGCCCGGGACGGCGTCGCCCTCGACGTCACCGAGGCGGCGGTGCTGCTCCAGGCCCGCGGCGAGGCCCTGACCGACCTCGCCGCGTCCGCCGCCCGGGTGCGGGACGCGGGCCTCGCCCAGGCGGGCCGCCCCGGGGTCATCACGTATTCGAAGAGCGTCTTCATCCCGCTCACCCGGCTGTGCCGGGACAAGTGCCACTACTGCACCTTCGTCACCGTCCCCGGCAAGCTGCGCCGCGCCGGGCACGGCATGTTCATGTCCCCCGACGAGGTGCTGGACATCGCCCGCCGCGGCGCCGAACTCGGCTGCAAGGAAGCCCTGATCACCCTCGGCGACAAGCCGGAGGACCGCTGGCCGGAGGCGCGCGAGTGGCTCGACGCGCACGGCTACGACGACACCATCGCCTATGTCCGCGCGATCTCCATCCGCATCCTGGAGGAGACGGGCCTGCTGCCCCACCTCAACCCGGGCGTGCTGACCTGGACGGACTTCCAGCGGCTCAAGCCGGTCGCGCCGTCCATGGGGATGATGCTGGAGACCACCGCGACCCGCCTGTGGTCCGAGCCCGGCGGCCCGCACCACGGCTCCCCGGACAAGGAACCCGCCGTACGGCTGCGGGTGCTGGAGGACGCGGGCCGGTCCTCGGTGCCCTTCACCTCCGGCCTGTTGATCGGCATCGGGGAGACCTACGAGGAGCGTGCGGAGTCCCTGTTCGCGCTGCGCAAGGTCGCCCGCGCCTACCACGGCATCCAGGAACTGATCATCCAGAACTTCCGCGCCAAGCCCGACACGGCGATGCGCGGCATGCCGGACGCCGAGCTCGACGACCTCGTCGCCACGGTCGCCGTCGCCCGGCACCTCATGGGCCCCTCCGCCTGCCTCCAGGCCCCGCCGAACCTCGTCGCCGGCGAGTACGAGCGGCTGATCGGCGCGGGCATCGACGACTGGGGCGGGGTCTCCCCGCTCACCATCGACCACGTCAACCCCGAGCGCCCCTGGCCGCAGATCGAGGAGCTGGCCGAGCGCTCGGCGACGGCCGGTTTCGAGCTGCGGGAACGGCTGTGCGTGTACCCGGAGTTCGTGCGCCGCGGCGAACCCTGGCTGGACCCCCGGCTGCGCCCGCACGTCGCCGCGCTCGCCGACCCGGAGACCGGCCTGGCCCGGCCCGACGCCCGCCCCCGGGGCCTGCCCTGGCAGGAACCGGAGGAGGTGTTCGTCCCCTCCGGCCGCACCGAGCTGCACCGCACGATCGACACCGAGGGCCGTACCGCCGACCGGCGCGACGACTTCGACGAGGTGTACGGCGACTGGGCGGCCCTGCGCGAGGCGGCCGCCCCCGGCATGGCGCCGGAACGGATCGACACCGACGTACGGCAGGCCCTGCGCACGGCGGCCGACGACCCGACGAAGCTGACCGACGCGGAGGCCCTCGCCCTGCTGCACGCGGACGGCCCGGCGCTGGACGCGCTGTGCCGGGTGGCCGACGACGTGCGCCGCTCGGCGGTCGGCGACGAGGTGACGTACATCGTCACCCGGAACATCAACTTCACCAACGTCTGCTACACCGGCTGCCGCTTCTGCGCCTTCGCCCAGCGCCGCACCGACGCGGACGCCTACACCCTCTCCCTGGAGCAGGTCGCCGACCGGGCCCGGCAGGCGTGGGACGTCGGTGCGGTCGAGGTGTGCATGCAGGGCGGTATCCACCCCGACCTGCCCGGCACCGCCTACTTCGACATCGCGCGGGCGGTGAAGGCCGCCGTCCCCGGCATGCATGTGCACGCCTTCTCCCCGATGGAGGTGGTGAACGGCGCCACCCGTACCGGCATGCCGGTCCGCGAGTGGCTGACGGCGGCGAAGGAGGCCGGCCTGGACACCATCCCGGGCACGGCCGCGGAGATCCTGGACGACGAGGTCCGCTGGGTGCTGACCAAGGGCAAGCTGCCCACGGCCACCTGGATCGAGGTGATCCGGACCGCCCACGAGCTGGGCATCCGCTCCTCCTCGACGATGATGTACGGCCATGTCGACCAGCCCCGCCACTGGCTCGGCCATCTGCGCACCCTCGCCGGGATCCAGCAGGAGACGGGCGGTTTCACCGAGTTCGTCACCCTCCCGTTCATCCACACCAACGCGCCGGTGTATCTGGCGGGCATCGCCCGTCCGGGCCCGACGACCCGGGACAACCGCGCGGTGACGGCCATGGCCCGGCTGCTGCTGCACCCCTGGATCCCGAACATCCAGACCAGCTGGGTCAAGCTGGGCACCGAGGGCGCGGCGGAGATGCTCCGCTCCGGCGCCAACGACCTGGGCGGGACCCTGATGGAGGAGACGATCTCCCGGATGGCGGGCTCGTCGTACGGCTCGTACAAGTCGGTCCGCGACCTGGTGGCCGTGGCCGAGGCGGCCGGCCGCCCGGCGAAGCCGCGCACCACGCTCTACGGCGAGGTCCCGCAGGAGCGGCAGCGGGCGGCCGAGGCCTCCGACGGCCACCTGCCCGAGCTGCTGCCCGTACTGGACTGAGTACGATGATCCGACCCCCGAACCGAGCGGGGGCCCCGTAGCGGAGGAGATGCGTACCCGTGGCTGCCCGACTGCCCTCCTGGGCCTGGGTCACCGGTCTGACGGCTGGGGCGACCGCGGCCGTCATCGCCCTCGCCGTCCAGGCGAACCACGGGCCGCATCCCACGGCCGCCGTGGCGAAGCCCAGCCCGTCGGCGTCCGCGGGCAGCCACGCGCCCGCCGACCCGAAGCCCTCGGGCCCGCCCGCCCTGCCCGAGGCGTCGGGACAGGGCCGCCGGATCGTCTACTCGCTCGCCGGGAAGCGGGTGTGGCTGGTCGACGCGACCGGCCGGGCCTCCCGCAGCTTCACGGTGTGGCCGGGCACGGTCGCCCCGCAGCCCGGCCGCTACTCGGTCACCCTGCGCATCCAGTCCCTGAAGGGCTCGGACGGGGTGGAGATCGAGCACGTCATGTACTTCACCAAGGCGGAGGGCGTGAACATAGCGTTCTCCAACGCCCTGGACGGCTCCTCGCCGCCCCCGGCCGACGGCAGCAAGAAGCTGGGCGGCATCCGGATGCACAAGGAGGACGGCGCCGCCCTGTGGGCCTTCGGCGACGCCGGTACCAAGGTGATGGTCGTCCCGTAAGGGGCTGCCGGTCGTCCGGCAGGGGTCAGTCCCGGGTGCGGGACGGCAGCTGGTTGACGATCAGCGCGACTCCGCTGAGCAGGAAGATCCGGGTGGCGGCGTCCAGCCCGTTCCAGCTCTTCGACTGCCACATCGAGAACCACTCGCCGCCGATCGCGATGAACCCGGCACCGAACAGCACCAGCAGCATCAGCAGCCCGTAGGTGGACCAGCGCCGGGCGGCCGCCTCGTCCCGGCCCCGCGCCCACAGCCAGGTGCCCCACACCAGCACCAGGGCGGCCGCGGTCTCCCACGCGATGATGAGGACGTACGCGGTGTCCTCCAGCCCCTTGCTGGTCACGGCCCGCCACATCAGGCGGTCGTCCCCGAACGTGGTGTCCATCGCCAGGACATGCCGTACGAACTGCTGGTTGGTGCCGAAGTCGGTGATGTTGCCGAGCGCTACCAGGGCGATGTAGAGCGCGAGTATGCCGGTGAGCACACCGGCGGCAAGCCTGAGGCCCGAGTTACTGGTGGGGGTGGTGGTCATGGCTGGATTCTGCCTGACGAACGCCCCGTCCCGGCACGCGCATTGAGCCACAATGAACCCTGGCCGGGGGAGGTCGGGGCATGGCGCAGGGGCAGGCACGGCGACCATCGATGCACGAGCTGATCGGGCGGCGCAGACGCGCGGGGTTCATCGGCCGCAGCGACGAACGGGCCGCCTTCCGGGAGAACCTGGACCTGGCCCCGGAGGACGAGCGGCACCGCTTCCTCTTCCACATCCACGGCCAGGCCGGCGTCGGAAAGACCTTCCTGGTCCGGGAGCTGGAGCAGATCGCCCGGGAGCGCGGCGCGGTCACCGCGTACGTGGACGAGAGCGCCGGCAGCGTGCCCGAGGCGCTCACCGCGATCAGCCGCCGACTCGCCGAACAGGGCCACCGGTTGAAGAAGCTGGAGGAACGTCTCGCCGCCCACCGGGAGCGCCGGCACGAGGCCGAGGCCGAGGTCGCCACCCTGGAACCCGCCCCGGACCTGCCCGGCGGCCCGTCCCCGCTCACCACCACGGCGGTACGGCTGGGCATGGCGGGCCTGGGCGCCCTGGTCCCCGGCGCCGGCGCCTTCGTGGGCGCGGTGGACGCGGCCCAGCTCGCGGAGGGCGCGACCCGGCTGAAGGCCCGGCTCAGCGCGCGCTTCCGCGACCAGGAGGACGTCCAGCTGGTGCTGTCCCCGGAGCGGGTCCTGACCCCCCGGCTGCTGGAGGAGCTGCCGGCGGTCACCTCCGCCGTCCCCTGGCTCGTCCTGTTCTTCGACACCTACGAACGCACCGGCCCGTTCCTCGACGCCTGGCTGCACACCCTGATGACCACCGACCGGTACGGCGCCCTGCCCGCCAACGTCATCGTCGTCACCGCCGGTCAGCGGCCCTTCGACACCGCCCGCTGGGGCGGCTTCGCCGACTTCATGACGGACCTGCCGATCGGGCCGTTCACGGAGGCGGAGGCGCGCGGGCTGCTCGCGGACCGGGGGGTGCTGGACGAGCCGGTGGTCGCGGAGGTGCTCCGGCTGACCGGCGGCCTGCCCGTCCTCGTCTCCACCCTCGCCGCGACCCGCCCGGCCGACCCCGACGACGTGGGCGACCCGAGCGCCACCGCCGTGGACCGCTTCCTGAAGTGGGAATCCGACCCGGTACGGCGGTCCGTCGCCCTCGCCTGCGCGCTGCCCCGGCGCCTGGACGCCGACGTGTTCCGGGCCGTCACCGACTGCCCCGAGACGGAGGCCGACGCCCTGTACGACTGGCTGCGCGGGATGCCGTTCGTCAGCGAGCGCGCCGACCGGGTCCAGTACCACGACGTCGTACGGGCACCGATGCTGCGGTTGCAGCGCAGCCGGTCGCCGCGCGGCTGGGCGCGGCGCCAGCAACGGCTGGCGGAGGTGCACGCGGCCTGGCGGGAGGAGCGCGCGGCCGGGCTGGACGACCAGTGGGCCGACGACAGATGGCGCGAACTGCGGCTGGCGGAGGCCTACCACCGGCTGTGCGCGGGCGAGCCGACGGCACTGCCGTCGGCCCTTCGGGCCGTGGTGCGGGCCTGCCGCCGGGGGGACGAGGAGGCCCGCCGCTGGGCCCGGATGCTCGCGGAGGCGGGGGAGGACGCCCAGGACGCGGCACCGGCCCGCTGGGGCCGCGACCTGCTGACCGCCCTCCAGGCACCGAACACCGCCCCAGCGCTCGCCCTGCTCCTGGACCGGGCCCCGCTCGACACCACCTCCCGGATCCGCGCGCACCTCTTCCGCGGCGAGATCTTCCACGCCGGTGAGGACTACGACCACGCGCTGGCCGAGTTCGACAGGGCCGTCGCGCTCGACCCCGGGCAGGCCCGCACCTACACCGTCCGGGCCCTCACCCGGGCGAACGTGGGCGATGTCGAGGCGGCCCTGGCCGACCTGGACCGGGCGGTCGAGCTGGACCCCGAGGACGCCGCCTCCCTGGGCTTCCGCGGCGAGCACCGCAGGCGGGCCGGCCGCTACGAGGAAGCGCTCGCGGACCTCGACCGGGCGCTCCGACTCGACCCGGCCCTGACCCTCGCCCGTGCCACGCGGGGCGCCCTGCGGCACGTACTCGGCCAGGACGACCTGGCCCTCACCGACCTGGACCGGGCGCTGGCGGCCGACCCCGGCTATGTGTGGGCCCTGGTCGTCCGGGCCCGGGTCCGGCGCTCCCGCGGCGAACGCGCACAGCAACTGGCCGACCTCGACCGCGCGGCCGAACTCGACCCCGAGGCGCCGTGGGTGCTGTGCGAGCGAGGCGACGCGCTCGCCGCCGCGGGCCGCGAGACGGAGGCACTCGCCGACTACGCGAAAGCCATCGGCCTCGACCCCCGGTACGCCTCCGCCTACGCCAGCCGGGGCGCCCTGCACAGCCGGCACGGCCGGGACGCGGAGGCGCTCGCGGACCTCGACCACGCGCTCGGCCTCGCCCCGGACTATCCCTGGGCCCTGGTGCACCGCTCCCAGGTCCACCGCCGCCGGCGCGCCTACGACCGGGCACTCGCCGACGCCCACCGCGCGGTGGAACTCGACCCGCGGGGCGCCTGGGCCCTCACCAACGCGATCCGGACGAACATCGCGGTGGGCCGCCTGGAGCAGGCCCGCACGGACCTGGAGCGGCTCCCCTCCCTGAGCGACGACCCCGCGTGGGCCCGCTACCAGCTGGCCTGTGTGCATGTGCTGGAAGGCCGGTTCGCCGAGGCGCTCGCAGAGTCCGACCCGGCCCCCACCCGGTGCGCCGTCCATCTGCGGCTGCGCGACTGGGACCTGGCCCGGCAGGCCGCCGAGGAGTGGCGGACCGAGGACGAGCCGATGGGCCTGCTGCACCTCGCCCTGGCCGTCGGCGGCAGCCGGGGCATCGCCGCCGCCCGCCCGCTGTGGGCCCGCCTGGCCCACGACATCCGGCACCGCACCGACCACCCCGCGCAGGACAGGGCGGTCCTCGAGGCCACGACGAGCGCGGCCCTCGGGGACTGGCCCCGCCTGGACACCGTCCTCCACCACGGCCCCACCGAGTACGACGCCCTCTGCCTCCTGGCCGACTCCCTCACCCTCCTGCTCCACACCCCCGGCACCGACCGCCCGAGACTCACCCCCCGGCTGACGAGGGTCGCCGGAGCCAGGGACGGGCTGCGGGCGCGCTTCGCCGAGTGGCCGGTGTCGGACCTTGTGTGATGAAGCGACGGAGATTGACGCCATGCGGCGGCCTGTTTGACCGTACGGGGCCGGTTTGCCCCACTGAACGGGGTGTTCACGGTCGATTACAGTGCCTACGGTCGTACGGGCGCACGGTGCCGTAAGGAGGTTCGGGTGGGTGGGACGTCCGGTGCCGTCTGGGGCCGTTCCGAGCAGCAGGACTACCGCAGCCGGGTGCGCGGCGCGCTGCTCGGGGTCGCCCTGGGGGACGCGCTCGGCGGGCCGGCCGACGCGCTGTCCCTGGAGGAGATCCGGGCCGCGTACGGCCCCGAGGGGCTGCTCGACCTCGCCTTCGGGCACGGGCGGCGCGGCAGCATCACCCACCACACCCAGCTGACCCTGTTCACCGTGGACGGGCTGATCCGGGCCCAGGTGCGCCGGGACACCGGTGCCTGGCACCCGCCGACCGATCTGCACCGGGCCTATCTGCGCTGGGCGGCCACCCAGCGGGACTGGGGCCCGGACGAGCGCCGCAAGGACGACGGCTGGCTGGCGCGGGAGGAGTGGCTGTACGCCCGCCGGGAGCCCAGCCGCGCGCTGCTCATCGGGTTCGGCGACGAGGTCATGGGGACGCTGGAGCGGCCGAAGAACCCGGGCGAGATGGGGCCGGAGGCGGTCGCCCGGTCGGCGCCGTTCGGGCTGCTGGTCGGCTGGGAGCCGCAGCTGGTGGTGCAGCTGGCGGTGGAGTGCGCCGCGCAGAGCCATGGCCATCCGCTGGCCTGTCTGTCGGCGGGCGCCTACGCGGTGATCGTGCACACGCTGGCGCGCGGGGAGAGCCTGGACGCCGCCGTGCAGCGGGCGCTGGCGCTGCTCGCCGCCCGCCCCGGCCACCAGCCCGTCGCGGACGCGTTGCAGCACGCGCTGGGTGCGGTGCGGCAGGGGATCCCGAGCGCCACGCGGGTGGAGGAGCTGGCCGGGGACGGCACGGCGGACGGGCTGCTGGCCGCGTCGGTGTACTGCGCGCTGGTGGGCGAGGACGTACGGCACGGGCTGTGCCTCGCGGTGAACCAGGGCGGCCCCTCCGCCGCGGCCGGTGCGCTGACCGGCGGCCTCCTCGGGGCCCTGCACGGCGAGACGGCCCTCCCGCCGGCCTGGCTGGCCGAGCTGGAGGGCCGGCAGACGATGCTGGAACTCGCCGACGACTTCGCCATGGAGATGACGCAGGGCCCCGCCCTGCACGGCCCGGCGGGTTCGTCACCGGGCTGGCTGGCGCGGTATCCGCGGGCCTGACGGCCGACCGGCCCGGTCGGTCGTCAGGCGCGGACGGCGTGGTGGACCGTCATGCTGCCGCTGGCGTCGAAGTGCCGGATGCGCAGCCCGGACTGCCGGGTGTACTGCACGTCCAGGCGCTGGCCGGAGGCCGTGCCGGACTCGCCGGGCGGCTGCCAGGGCAGGCTGAGGGAGACGGAGTCCGCGACCCGGGCGGGCACGTTCTCGGCGGCGGCGGTCGGTCCCGCGGTGCCGCCCATGTCCTTGGGGACGCTGATCCGGAGCCGGCCGCCCTGGAGCGTCCAGGTGCCCTTCTCGGAGCCGCCGTGGCCGTTCAGCGCCCAGGTGCCGTCGGCGATGGTCATGGTGTAGCCGAAGGGCGACTCGTGGGGCGCCTGTGTGGTGACCTTCCAGGTGCCGCGCACGAAGGACGCGAAGGCCCTGCCGGTGACGCCGGAGGCGGGGGAGGGCGACGAGGTGTGCGTGCGGTGCGATCCCCACCTGGTCTTGGAGGTCTTCTTCCCCTTTCCGCCGCTGTGGGAGGTGCTGCTCTTGCATGCCGCGAGCACCGACCCCCCGACGCCGACGGCGAGAAGACGCAGGGCGGTCCGGCGGCCCACCAGCCGGGTGGCCGCGCGCCATGCTTGGATGCTCATCAATTCCCCGTTCGTGCCGATCCGTTGGGCAACCGGCACCCTACAGCGGCTGGTGGGGCGCTCCGACCGTGTCCTCCCCGGTGCCGGCCGGTACGGCCGCACCGGCCTGGCCGGCGTCCACATCTGTGTTGATCCGCTCGATGAGGGCGAGGCGCTCCGGGGTGTCCTCCGGCTTGAGGTAGCCGATCGCGATGTAGAGGACCAGGGAGACGGCGAGCGGCACGGAGACCTGGTACTGGAGCGGCACTCCGCCCGATATCTGCCAGCTGATGGGGTAGTTGACCAGCCAGAAGGCGAGCAGGCCGAGGGCCCAGCTGGTCAGCGCCGCGGTCGGGCCGGAGCGGCGGAACGGGCGGAGCAGGCCCAGCATCATCGGGATCGCGATCGGTCCCATGAGTCCCGCCACCCACTTGATCACGACCGTGATGATGTCGTGGAAGGTGGGGGAGTTGACCTGGGTCGCCACCGCCATGGACAGGCCGAGGAAGACCACCGTCGTGACCCGGGCCGCGACCAGACCGGAGCGTTCGCCCCAGGTGCGGGCCCGCGCGGAGACCACCGGCGCCACGTCCCGGGTGAACACGGCGGCGATGGCGTTCGCGTCGGAGGAGCACATGGCCATGGTGTGGGAGAAGAAGCCGACGACGACCAGGCCCAGCAGACCGTGCGGGAGCAGCTGTTCGGTCATCAGGCCGTAGGAGTCGGAGCCGTCCGGCTTGTGGGCGTGGACCAGGAGCGGGGACATCCACATCGGGAAGAACAGCACCACCGGCCAGACCAGCCAGAGCGCGGCCGACAGCCGTGCCGAGCGCTCGGCCGCGTGGGCGCTGCCGGTGGCCATGTAGCGCTGGGCCTGGTTGAGCATGCCGCCGTTGTACTCGAAGAGCTTGATGAAGAGGAAGGCCAGCAGGAAGACGGTGCCGTAGGGGCCGACCAGGGGCTTGCCGTGGCCGTGCAGTTCGGGCCGGTTCCAGGCGTCGAGGAAGCCGATGTGCCGGTCGGCGAGCTTGGCCACCACGGCGACGAACATCGACAGGCCGGCCAGTAACTGGATGACGAACTGGCCGAGTTCGGTGAGCGCGTCCGCCCACAGGCCGCCGATGGTGCAGTAGACGGCGGTGATCGCGCCGGTGATGAGGATGCCCTGGTTCAGGGAGATCCCGGTGAACACGGACAGCAGGGTGGCGATCGCCGCCCACTTGGCGCCCACGTCCACGATCTTCAGCAGCATGCCGGACCAGGCGAGGGCCTGCTGGGTGGGCAGGTCGTAGCGGTTCTTGAGGTATTCGAGGGGGGAGGCCACATGGAGGCGGGAGCGCAGCCGGTTGATGCGCGGGGCGAACAGCTTCGAGCCGATGGCGATGCCGAGCGCGATGGGGAAGGACCAGGTGACGAAGGAGGTGACGCCGTAGGTGTAGGCGATGCCCGCGTACCCGGTGAACATCACCGCGCTGTAACCCGACATGTGGTGCGAGATGCCGGACAGCCACCAGGGCATCTTGCCGCCG
Organism: Streptomyces sp. NPDC127190; assembly: GCF_042672505.1. Classification (NCBI taxonomy): domain Bacteria; kingdom Bacillati; phylum Actinomycetota; class Actinomycetes; order Kitasatosporales; family Streptomycetaceae; genus Streptomyces; species Streptomyces sp. NPDC127190. The sequence continues at coordinate 41,642 of NZ_JBHXVE010000031.1, read as the reverse complement.
GCCGTGAAGAAGTCGGAGACGTTGTCGACGCGCTTGTGCGACCAGACGCCGATCGCGACCATCACACCGAAGTAGCCGATGAGCACGGCCCAGTCGAGACTGTTCATATGCCCGATCGTGAGTGCGGTCACATGAACACGACAAGCAACGGTAAGGTCAAGTCGCGGTAAAAATGTTCGGTGTGGTGACTCACGTTCAGCCACATGAACGGCTCATATGAAGCCCGGTTGGTCGCTCACCGCATCAACTCCCCCGCGTTGACCAGCAGCGACTGTCCCGTGATGGCCCGCGCCCGGTCCGAGGCGAGGAACACCGCCGCGTCCGCCACATCGGCGTCCGTGGCCAGCTCCGGCAGCGCCGTCCGCTCGGTCAGCCGCCCCAGCACCTCCGCCTCCGGCACGCCCTCCGCGTGGGCGGTGAACCGGACGTACGCCTCCACCGGCGGCCCCCACATCCAGCCCGGCAGCACCGAGTTGACCCGGATGCGGTACGGGCCCAGCTCGCGGGCGAGGGAGTACATCGCGCTCGTCAGCGCCCCCTTCGACGCGGCGTACGCGGCCTGCCGCACCTGCGAGGGCGCGGCGACGGCCGACTGGGTGCCGATGAACACCACCGCACCGCCCCCGCCCGCCTTCAGCGCCGGCAGGCAGGCCCGGGTCATCCGCAGGGTGCCGAGCAGATTGACGTCCATGACCGACTGCCAGGTCGCGAAGTCCGCGTCCTCCAGTCCGCCGAAGCAGGAGTCCCAGGCGGCCACGTGCACCACGGCGTCGATCCCGCCGAACCGCTCGCGCGCCAGCTCCGCCAGCGCCGCGCACCGGCCCTCGTCCGTGATGTCGGTCGCCCGGTACGCCGTGTGCCCGCCCTCCGGATCGATCCCGGCCGCGCTCTTCACCAGGTTCGCCTCGGTGCGCGCCCCGAGGACCGCGTTCCCGCCGTCCCGTACGACGGCCGCGGCCACCTGGTGGCCGAGACCGGCCCCGACTCCGGAGACGACGACGGTCTTGCCGCTCAGCAGGGACATGGGGTCCTCCTCCGATATGCACTCCGGTACGCACTCCGGTATGGCGCTTTATCTGACGGGGCGTCAGAGTATGGGCGACCGCAGCAGGACGGAAGCAGCAGGACGGAAGCAGCAGGACGGAAGGGGAGCCGCATGAGCGAGGAGACCCGCAGCGAGGTGTACGGCGAACTGGCCGCCGTCGGGCCGTACGGGGTGCGGCCCGGCCACGCCCTGATCACCATGGTCGAGCCGCACCCCGGCCACGAGTACGCCTACAACCGCTGGTACGAGGACGACCACTACTACGCCGGCGCGATGGCCATGCCCTGGATGTACGCGGGCCGCCGCTGGGTCGCCACCCGGGAGCTACAGCTCCTGCGCTACCCCGAGAAGTCCGCGGTCGCCCAGCCGGTCACCACCGGCTGCTACCTCTCCACCTACTGGATCACCGAGGGCCGCTACGACGACCACATGCAGTGGACCGTCGCCATCAACCGGCGCCTCAACCGCGACGCCCGCGTCCACCACGACCGCACCCACGTCTTCACCGCCTTCCAGGACCACATGGCGACGGTCTACCGGGACGGCGCCGCCGGACCCCGGGACGTCCACGCCCTCGACCACCCCTACGCCGGGCTGGTGCTGGAGGTGGTGGAGAGCGGCACCCCGGAGCAGCGCGCCGAGCTGCTGGAGTGGCTGGCCGGCCGCGGCCTGCCGCGCCGCCTCGCCGGCTCCCCGGCCGCCCTGGTGACCGTCTTCCGGCCCACCCCGCTCCCCGGCGACCGCATGACCTACGTCAAGCAGGTCGAGGGCGTCGACACCCGCCTCACCCTGCTGTGGTTCCTGGAGCGGGACCCGAGGGAGTGCTGGGCGGAGCACTTCACCGGGCTGGACGAGGAGGTCGCCGGGACCGGACTGGGCCGGGTGGAGCTGGTGGCACCGTTCATCCCCACGGTGCCGGGCACGGACCGCTATGTGACCGAGCTGCGCGACGCTCCCTGAGGGCGCGGCGCTACTTCAGCTCGTCCGGGCACGGCGTACCGCGCGGCAGCTGGTACGGCGCGGCCAGCCGGTACGTCCCCGCCCGCGGCGCCAGCAGCATGGTCCACTTGTCCCCGTTGGCGTCCTCCGGGGTCTCCATCAGACACCCGTTGACGTTGTCGTACGTCTTCGGCGTGCCCGGCGCCCGGTGCTTGGACGCCTCCGTCTCCTGCGGCGGCTTCAGGCTCTTGCCGTGCGCGTCCACGACGCTCAGCCACGGCGAGTACGGGATCCGGATCAGGATCCGCCCCGGCTTGCGCACCTCCAGCGTCATCTCGCCCTGGTCGACGACGTCCACCACCGCGTGCGGCTCGGCGAGCGGCGTCGGATCCGTCACCGCGAACAGCTGCCAGTTGGCGTCGCCCCACACCTGCCGCAGATACGGCATCCCGCGCTGGAGCAGCTGCCGCTCGCGCTGACCGCCGTCCCCGTCCGGGTCGTCCTTCGGCAGCACCACGAAGTGCACGGCCCACCGCTGGAGCCACTCGTGGTAGTTCGCCGAGTTCAGCGTGTCGTCGTAGAAGAGCGGGTTGCGCTCCATGTCGGCCTGCCGGTTCCAGCCGCGCGCCAGGTTCACGTACGGCGCGAGCGCGGAGGCCTCCCGGTGCGAGCGGGCCGGGACCACCTCGACGCGGCCCTTCTCCGCGCCGGCCTTCTGGAGCTGGTGGACCAGCGGAGCCAGCTCACGGGCCCAGGACGCGGCCGGGGTGGTGTGGATGATGTCGTCCACCGTCTTGAAGCCGACCCAGCCGGTGAAGCCCAGGAAGGCCAGCACGGTCACGTACCACTTGCGCGACTTCGGCACGGTGTACGGCAGCGCGGCGATCAGTGTCGCACCGGCGAACAGCATGGGCAGCCGGGAGATGTTCGAGCCGATCTGCGAGTTGATCAGCCAGACCAGCACCACCCCGACGCTGTACACGGCCGCCGTGAGCCGCACGGTCACCCACTGCTTCGGCACCAGGAACAGGCAGAGCAGGCCGTACAGCAGCGGCAGCACCACCGAGCCGAAGATCATCGGCTGGGTGCCGGAGAACGGGAAGAGGAAGTACGACGCGGCCACCACCAGGGACGGCGCGAGCCCCAGCGCCCAGGCGCCCGGCCGCCGCTTCTGGAGGAACAGCGCGACCGCGACCAGGCCCACGAACAGCCCGGAGACCGGCGAGGCCATGGTGGACAGCCCGGCCAGCGGAGCGGCCACCGCCGCCTTCGCCCAGCGCTTGTACCGCCACCGGTGCGGCCAGCAGAACACGGCCGCGACCGCGCCGAGCGCGAACATGGTGCCGAGCCCGAAGGTCACCCGGCCCGAGATCGCGTTGCACAGCAGCGCGAAGACCCCGGCCAGGGAGACCCAGAGCGGGTTGCGCACCGCCCGGCTGCGGATCAGCAGCAGTGTCAGCAGACCCGCCGAGGCCGTCCCGGCGATCATCATCGTCGTACGGACGCCGAGGACGGCCATCAGGTACGGCGACACCACGCTGTACGACACCGGGTGCATACCGCCGTACCACGCGAGGTTGTACGCCGAGTCCGGGTGCCGGCCGACGAACTCCGCCCAGGCGTCCTGCGCGGCGAGGTCGCCACCGCTGTTCGCGAAGGTGAAGAACCAGACGATGTGCAGGACGCCCGCGAGCGCGGTGACGGACAGCACGGGGTGCGCCAGCATGCGCCGGCGCAGCGGCTCGGCGGCGGCCAGCAGCCGCCCGAGCACACCGCCGCGTGCGGGCGCGTCGGTCCCGCCGGTTCTGTTGTTCCCGTCGGGCCGGTCGGGCCCGTCGGTCCCGTTCCCGCCGGTGTCCCGGCTGATGGTGTCAGTCGTGGACAGGCGTATTCGCGGGCCGTTTCCCGGGCCCGGATCGGCGTCGTCGGCGCGTGTCGGCTCCGCTGTGGCCACCTGAAGGCACTCCCCGTGATCCCGTCTTCTGTTCTTCTCGTCCAGTTCGCGGCCGCGTCCCTCGACCGACGACTGCCCGATTCGTGACGCTAGCACGCACCCCGCCGACGGGCCCCCCGGGTGGGGCTCCGCAGCGGGGTGCGGGGAGTGGCGGGCTCAGCCCAGACGGGTCAGCTTGGCGCCGAAGCCGGGCTCGGCCAGATCCTTCTGGAGGGTCACGGGCACCTTCACCGCGGCGGCCGTACCGTCACCCACGGTGAGCGTGCCGACCGTGGTGCCGGCCTTCGCGGTGTGCGGGACGGTACCGGCGACGAAGGACAGCTTCACCTTCAGCCCGGACCAGCCGACCGCCGTGACGTCCTTGGTGAGCACGACCGGGGTGTGGCCGCCGAGACCGTCGTCCACATACCCGACGACATCGCCCTTCTTCAGGATCGTCGCGGAGGTCAGCGCGCCCTGGGCGGCGAGCAGCGCGGTCTTGCTGACCGCGTTGGCCGTGCCGATGATCGGCGTCTTGTGCTGGCCGAGGATCGCGCCGACGATCGTGACCGTCTGGCCGCCGACCGTCTTGCGGGACGCGAAGAGCAGGTTACCGCCCGCCGCGGTGGTGCTGCCGGTCTTGATGCCGATCGCCCCGATGCGGTACGGCAGCTCGTTGACGTTGGGCCAGTTGTAGCCGGAGGGGTCCGTCCAGCTGGCGGCGCTGGTGATGGCGACCAGGGCCGGGTTCTTGACCACCGCGCGACCGAGCTTCACCTGGTCCCGGGCGGTGGAGATGGTGCTCTCCTTCAGCCCCGAGGGGTCGGTGTACGTCGTGTGGGTCATCCCCAGCTGCCTGGCGGTGGCGTTCATCTTCTTGACGAACGCCGCCTCCGAGCCCGCGTCCCAGCGCGCGAGGAGCCGCGCGATGTTGTTGGCGGAGGGGATCATGACGGCCGACAGGGCCTGCTTCTCGGTGAGGTACTGGCCGGCCTTGACGGTGTTGAGCGTGGACTCGCCGCCGCTCTTGTCGTAGCCGCCCTCCTTCTCCGCCGTCGCGTCGACCTTGATCCTCGGGCCCTCCTGGCCGGGCTTCAGCGGGTGGTCCCGGAGGATGATGTACGAGGTCATGGTCTTGGCGACGGAGCCGATCGCCGCGGGGGTCTGCTTGCCGAAGGAACCCATCGTGCCGATGCCGTCGACGTCGATCACTCCCTGGCCCTGGTTCGGCCAGGGCAGGTTCGTCGAGGCGCCGGCGAAGGTGTAGCTGTCCTTGCCGGTGAGCGCGAGGGTGGGGGACGGCAGCGGGCGTACCGCCTGGACGACCGCGAAGATGATCGCCAGGAGCAGGACCACCGGGGTCCAGATCTTGATCCGGCGAACGACCGTGCGGACCGGGGTCTCCGGGGGCGGCGGCGTGTTCGTCAGCTCCGCCAGCAGGTCCAGCGGGGGCTTCGGGGGCAGCGGCTGCTGGGTGGTGCGCTCCGGGCCGACCTGGGGGAGGGCGGTGGTCGGGGCGGTGAGGTCCGCCTTGGCGGCGGGCTTGGCGGCGGGCTTGGGGGCCGGCTTGGGGGCGGGCTTGCGGTCCGGCCTTATGTCGTCCTTGAGCTTGAGCATCGTCGTCGGCTGGTCGACGGGGGCGTCGGCCTTCGGACGTACGGCCTTGAAGACGGCGGTGGGCTGGTCCACGGGCTTGGCCTGCGGCGCCTTGGCCTGCGGCGGCTCGGCAGGCTTCGCCTCGGCTTCGCCGTCGGCGTCCTCGGCGGGGGCCGCCTCGGCTTCGCCTTCGGCGTCCTCGTTCCCACCCGCACGGGGTGCCTGCGGCGCTTCCGCGGGGGTCGCCTCGGCTTCGCCGTCGGCGTCCTCGTTCCCACCCGCACCACCCGTGCGGGATTCGTCGTCGGCTGCGGGTGGCCCCTGTGGGGTGTCCTCGCCGTCGGCGGCTTCCTCGTCGTCCTCGGCCTTCTCGTCGGCCGGGGTCTTGTCGTCCTCGGCCTCGTCGTCGGCCTCGGCCTTGTCGGCAGCCTTGGTTTCGGGGGCAGCCTCCGTCTCTGCCTCCGTCTCCTCCTCTGCCTCTGCCTCTGCCTCTTCCTCGGCCTTCGTTTCCTCTACTTCCGCCTCGTCCTTGGTCTCTGACGAGGTCTCAGCGGGGGCAGGCTTCGCGGGTGCAACCGGGTTGGTGTCGCGGACCCAGGAGGAGACGGCCTTGCGGAGGGCGGTGTCGTCGGAGTCCTCGGTGCTCTCGGCGTCGTCGGCGTCGTCGGCGTCCTTGGCGTCCTTGGCGACCTTGGCGTCCTCGGTCTTCTTCGGCGTGACCTCGCGGATGGAGAGGACCTTCGTCGCGGTGTCCGTCGTACCGTTCGAGGAATCCTTTTCGCGGGACACCGCGAGTCGCGGATCGCGCGCCTCGGGAACCGAGTCCGCGCTCCCCGGCGTCGGTTCCTCCGACGACCCGCGCTGCTTCGACCTGTCGGGGGACTCGCCCGCCACCGATGCCTCCTCATGCGCCGCACGCCCACTCGCGCGCCCTGTCCGAACCATGTACCAGTGTCCTGTGTGAGGGCCTGGCCGCTGCCGAAGACGAGAACGACATACCTACCGGTTCCCTCACGAACCGGTCACGCACCCTCGACAGACCAATGTGAGAGGGGTCACCCTGTCATTCATCCACGCGGGGAGGCATGGATGGGCAGGAGCCGCAGAACACTTCCGGAGGAGCTTCTGTTGCTCGCACTGGACCCGGCCACGGGTACCACTGCGCAGCCGCAGTCGCTCGACCTCGGTCTGGCCGGAGCACAGCTAGTGGAGCTGGCGCTGGCCGGACGGATAGCCCCAGACGGGGATCGTATCGCCGTGGTGGTGCCACGGCCGACAGGAGATCCAACCCTGGACTGCGCGTTGGAGCTGCTGCGAAGGCGCGGCGCTCCGGTGCGGGCGGTCCACTGGATCGGCGGGCCCCGGCTGGGGCTCCGTCAGACGTACCTCTCGCATCTGGAGCGGTGCGGCATGGTGCATGCCGTGGCCGGTCAGATGTGCGGGGTGCTGCCGACGACGCGCTACCAGGCGACGGACAACGAGATCAGCCGGGAGATCCGAGCCCGGCTGGATTCCGCGATCCGCACCGGCGTACCGCCGGACCCGCGGACCGCGGCGCTCGCCGCCCTGGCGCACGCCGTCGGGCTCGGCAAGCACCTGTACCCGGGGAACGAGGGACGCTCGTCCCGCTCCCGGCTGCGGGATCTCATCCGGCACGACCCCATGGGCGGGCTCGTCGCGCACGCCGTGATGGACGTGCAGAACGGCGCCGCCGCGGCGCCGCGGCGAGGCGCGGCCGCAGCCCGGCCCGAACCCGCGCGCGGTGTTCCGATGCAGCCGCGCCACGGATCCATGGCACGCGCCGTGGCTCACTGAGCCGCAGCCGTCACCACGGTCCCCCAGACCCGGTTCGGGAGCCGCTGGTCCGAGCGGGGCGGTGAGATCCTTCGCGGATCTCGCCGTCCCGCTCGACTGCGTCCCGGAGCCCGCCCGGCACCCCATCGGGTGGCGTACCGTGGCGAACTGACGCGTACGCGCCGCATATCCACCATTTCCCAGCGGTAGAAAGCACCTTGGTGGCAGTCTGCTCAACAGCAGATACGGAAAGTGTTAAGTCACAGGCAGACAGCCGGAGGTGCACGTCCCGTGGCGTCCAATGTCAATCCCACCGTCAGGCGACGCCGGCTGGGCCAGGAGCTGCGCAGGCTTCGCGAGCTCAAAGGCATGACGGCCGAGGAAGTGGCCGAGCGGCTGCTGGTGTCGCAGTCGAAGATCAGCCGGTTGGAGAACGGCCGGCGCAGCATCAGCCAGCGCGATGTGCGCGATCTGTGCGGGGTCTACGAGGTCGAGGACCAGCGGATCGTCGACTCGCTGATGGAGATGGCCCGCGACTCCCGGCAGCAGGGCTGGTGGCACACGTTCGGGGACATCCCGTACAGCGTGTACATCGGGCTGGAGACGGATGCCGAGTCGCTGCGCGTGTACGAACCCCAGCTGGTGACCGGGCTCTTGCAGACCCGTGCCTACGCCGAGGCGCTGGTGCAGGGTGCGCTGCCGGAGACGTCGACCGCCGAGATCGAGAAGCGGGTCTCGGTGCGGATGCGGCGACAGGAACGTATCACCGCCGAGAAGAACCCGCTCCGGCTGTGGGTGGTGCTGGACGAGGCGGCGCTGCGCCGGGTCGTCGGCAGCAGGCTGGTGATGCGGGAACAGCTGGAGCACCTGATCGAGATGTCCCAGCTGCCGCATGTCACCGTGCAGGTGCTGCCCTTCGACGTGGGCGCCCATCCGGGGCTCAACGGGCAGTACGCGATCCTGGAGTTCAGTGACGCGGCCGACTCCAGTGTGGTGTACCTGGAGGGCGTCACCAGCGACCTGTACCTGGAGAAGGCGCAGGACGTGCAGCGGTACGCCGTGATGTACGAGCATCTGCGGGCACAGTCCCTCAATGTGGAACAGTCCCGGCAATTCATCGACACGGTGGCGAAAGGGTACGCGGAATGAGCCGCTGACGGCGGGGGTGCCGGATCGTACACCGTCCCTCCGCTTCGGTGGAAGGCTCACCTGGAATATGCCATCCGGTCGAGTGAACGAGTACTCCGCCAGGGGCAGTTGCCCGGTAGCGTCGATCACGCCAATCAGTCGGACAGGTTGGCGTGAACCGCACCACCGCAACTCGCAACAGGAGTGGACATGGCACTGATTCAGGGCGCTTCGGAGACGTGGATGAAGTCCTCCTACTCGGCGGGCAACGGCGCCTGCGTCGAGGTCAAGTCGCCCACCGCCGCCGAGCTGGCCGTTCGTGACTCCAAGGACCTCCAGGGACCGGTCCTGGCCTTCCCCGCCGAGGCGTGGAACGCCTTCGTGGCCTCGGTCAAGGCCTGACCCAGGGGGCCTTTCTGACCCTCGACAACCGCACAGGCACCACCAGAAGAGCCCTCTCGACGAGTCGCCGTCCTTGCCGAGAGGGCTCGGCCATGTCCTCAGCCGAGCTGGGCCTCGATCGCCGAGACGATCTCGTCCGACTCCGGCTCGGTCTGCGGCGAGAAGCGGGCGACGACCGTGCCGTCCCGGCCGATCAGGAACTTCTCGAAGTTCCAGCGGATGTCGCCGCTGTACCCCTCGGCGTCGGCGAAGCCGGTCAGCCGCTCGTACAGCGGGTGCCGGCCCGCGCCGTTCACCTCGACCTTCTCGGTCAGCGGGAACGTCACGCCGTACGTCGCCGAACAGAACTCCGCGATCTCCTCGGCGGTGCCGGGCTCCTGGCCCAGGAACTGGTTGCAGGGCACGCCGAGCACGGTGAAGCCCCGGTCCGCGTACCGCTCCTGGAGCTTCTCCAGGCCCGTGTACTGCGGGGTCAGGCCGCACTTGGAGGCGACGTTCACGATGAGGACCGCCTGGCCGGCGTACTGGGAGAGGTCGGCGGGGCCGCCGGTGAGGGCGTCGATGTCTACGGTGAGGACGTTGGTCATGCCCGGATGCTATGCGCTCCGCGGGTTCGGCTGGTGAACGGCGGGGGCTGTGGGTGCGTTTTTGGCTGCGGGTTCGTTGTGGCTGGTCGCGCAGTTCCCCGCGCCCCTTACGGGGCGCGTCCCCCACCGCCGTTCGCGCAGTTCCCCGCGCCCCTGGGGGTGCGTTTTTGGCTGCGGGTTCGTTGTGGCTGGTCGCGCAGTTCCCCGCGCCCCTTTGGGGCGCCTCCGCCGCCGCCGTTCGCGCGGTTCCCCGGGCCCCTTACGGGGCCGCTTTCGCCAGTGCGTCGCCCACCGGCGTTCGCGTGTACAGCACTGACCGGCCCGAGCGGCGTCCCTCCACCAGGCCCGCTTCCCGCAGTACCCGCAGATGCCGGCCCACCGAGCCGAGTCCCTGGCCGGTGAGCGCCGTCAGGTGGGTCGTGCTCAGTGGGGTGGCCAGGAGGACCAGCACCTCCGCGCGGGCCGGTCCCAGCAGCGCGCCCAGGCCCGGTGGCACCGGCCGGGACCCGGCGTCGGCCAGGACGCCCCCGCACGGGTAGATCACCGCGTACCGCTCGCCGTCCTCCCACGCCACCCAGCCCTGGCGCTGCGGGGTGACCGGCACGAAGAGCAGTTCGGCGCCGGAGATGTCCCGGGGCGGGTACTCCTGGAGGTTGATGCGGAGCCGGTTGCCGCCGAGCCAGCGGGTGCGCCCGGGCCGCAGCGAGTCCAGCACGCTCACCCATCCGCCTCGGCTCACCTGCGCGGTCCGCGCGACGACATCGGCCTCCAGGACCCGCCGCTGCCGCCCCCAGTACGGCCGTACGGTCTCCTCCCACACCCACTCCAGCAGCGCGGCCCCCCGCTCGGGCAGGTCGTCGCGGTCCAGCTCGGCGGGGAGCGGGCCGGCGAGGGCGGTGCGCAGATGGGCGCGGGCGGCGGCCGGGGCGGTCCCGCGCACCTGGGCGACCGCGTCCGCGAACCGCTCGCCGTCCCGGGGCGTGGGGGTGAGGAAGTCGGCGATCCAGTGCCGGCCGAGCCCGGCCCGTACCAGCAGGGCCGTCACCGGGTCGGCCGCCAGCCGGGCCCGGTAGCCGGGCAGATGGCGGTCGAGCCACTCCCGCTCACCGGGGTGCGCCGCGCACCCGGCGTGCAGCAGCTTCAGCCGGGCGAAGGTCTCCGCCGACGGGGACACCACGAACCGGCTGCGGGCGAGGGTGTCCGCGTCGAGCTGCCACGACCCCACCCCGGCGCCCCCTCACGGCCGTACGACCTTTCGCACCACGGCGAAACATTAACGAGCCGGGTGCGGGGCGCCCCAGACTCCCCGGCATGCCCAGTTACCGGTCCCTTTTCCGCACCCCTGAGTTCACCCCGCTCTTCCTCGGCTCGGCGGCGCAGACCGCCGCGCAGACCGTCGGCGGACTCGCCCTCGGCACGCTCGTCTACCGGGCCACCGGCTCCCCGCTGCTGTCGGCGCTGAGCATGTTCGGCCCGTCCCTCGCCCAGGTGCTGGGCGCCACCGTCCTGCTGTCCGGCGCCGACCGGCTGCCCCCGCGGACGGCCCTCACGGCGATCGCGCTGGCCTTCGCGGCCGGTACGGCGGTGCAGGCGCTGCCCGGCCTGCCGGTGGGCGCGGTCCTCGGCGTCGTCCTCCTGCTGGGGCTCGTCGCCTCGCTCGGCGGCGGGGTCCGCTGGGGGCTGCTGAACGAGATCCTCGCCGAGGGCGGCTATCTGCCGGGGCGTTCGCTGTTCAACATGGCGAACGGGCTGATGCAGATCACCGGGTTCGCCACCGGCGGCGCACTGCTCGCCGCGCTGTCCCCGCGGGTCTGCCTGCTGCTGTCGGCGGGGCTGTATCTGGCGGCCGCGCTGGTGCTCCGGCTGGGGCTGGGCGAACGCCCGCCCCGCGCCCAGGGCCGCCCCTCCCCGGCGGCGACCTGGCGGACCAACGCGCTGCTGTGGTCGTCCCGTCCGCGCCGGCTGACCTATCTGGGCCTGTGGCTGCCCAACGGCCTGGTCGTCGGCTGCGAGTCCCTCTTCGTGCCGTACGCCCCGCACACGGCCGGGACCCTCTTCGCCTGCGCGGCGCTCGGGATGCTCGCCGGGGACGTGACGGTGGGCCGGCTGCTGCCGGGCGCGGTCCGGCGGCGGCTCGCCACGCCGCTGTTGCTGCTGCTGGCGACGCCGTACCTGGTGTTCTGCGCGCATCCGCCGCTGCCCGTGGCGGTGGTGTGCGTGATGCTGGCCTCGGCCGGGTTCGGCGCGAGTCTCGTCCAGCAGGAGCGGCTGATGGAGCTGACCCCGGGTGAACTGGCCGGGCAGGCGCTGGGGCTGCACTCGGCGGGCATGCTCACCGGGCAGGGCCTGAGCGCGGTCCTCGCCGGCGCGCTGGCCCAGCTCACCTCGCCCGCCGTCGGCATGACCGTGCTGGCGGCGGGCTCGGTGGGGGTGACGCTGGCGCTGGCTACTGCTGGGGCTCGGCGTTCTGCGGGTTCTCCTGGGCCGGAGCCGGAGCCGGAGCCGGAGCCTGCGGAGCCGGAGCCTGCGGCGCCCGAGGCGTGCTGAGGTCGGCGTCGATCTTCTGCACGGCCCGGTCGAAGTAGCGCAGCAGCTCCACCGGGAACGGCATCACGAGCGTGGAGTTCTTCTCCGCGGCGACCTCGACGACGGTCTGGAGCAGGCGCAGCTGCATGGCCTCCGGGGTGTCCGCCATGATCCGGGAGGCGTTGGCGAGCTGCTGCGCGGCCTGGAACTCACCGTCGGCGGTGATGACCCGGGCCCGCCGCTCCCGCTCGGCCTCGGCCTGGCGGGACATGGACCGCTTCAGCGACTCCGGCAGCTGTACGTCCTTGATCTCGACGCGGTCGATGTGGATGCCCCAGCCGGCTGCCGGGCTGTCGATCATCAGGGCCAGCCCCTCGTGCAGCCGCTCCCGGTCGCTCAGCAGGTCGTCCAGGTCGCTCTTGCCGATGATGGAGCGCAGCGAGGACTGGGCGACCTGGCCGACGGCGAACATGTAGTCCTGCACCTCGATGGCGGCCCGGACCGGGTCCGTCACCCGGAAGTAGACGACCGCGTCGACCTTCACCGACACGTTGTCCTTGGTGATGCCCTCCTGGGTGGGCACCGGCATGGTGATGACCTGCACGTTCACCTTGCGCATCCGGTCGGCGAACGGGATGAGGAAGGTGACGCCGGGCTGCCGGAAGTGGGGCAGCGCCTTGCCCCACCGGAACACGACCCCGCGCTCCACCTGGTTGACCACGCGCATCCCGCTCTTCAGCACGAGCAGCACGAACACGGCCACGACCACCACTGCGACGACGGTGCCTTCCATGGCACTCCCATCTCCGACACGCTCTTCCGTCCGGTACAGGACAACCGGGAGGACAGCGAGGAGGGTCGTCCCGGATCCCGTTCCGATGTCAGGGATGCGTAAAGAAAACGCATGGACGTCATTGAGTCCACGGCCGCTGCCGCCCGTAACACGGTCTGACCCGACACGCGGCAGCCGTTCAGGATGCGTTCAGGCGACCTGTGCCACGGTCGAGGGTCACGGCCGTCCGAACACGGGAGTTGATGTGGAGAAACCAGAGGTCCTCACCGACCTCGACGTGCCGCGCGCGTCGAACAGGACCGGGTCGGTGATGAAGAAGCTGCCCGAGGTCACGCTGGCTTTCTGGATCATGAAGATCGCCGCGACGACCCTGGGCGAGACGGCGGGCGACCTCTTCGCGCAGACCCTGAAGCTGGGCTACTTCCTGACCACGGTCGTCCTGTTCCTGGTCTTCGTGGTGACGCTGGTGGTCCAGCTGCGCTCCAGCCACTACAACCCGTTCTTCTACTGGACCGTGATCCTGTCCACCTCCATGGCCGGCACGACCATGTCCGACTTCATGAACCGCGACGCCAGTGCCAAGTACCTCTCGAACGGCGCGACGAAACTGGGCTGGGGACCGCAGGGCCTGGGCCTCGGCTATCCGGAGGGAGCGGCGATCCTGCTCTCGATCCTCCTGGTGATCTTCGTCGCCTGGAAGCTGAGCGGGATGACGTTCCAGATCCGCGACATCGTCACCTTCCGGGGCGAGGCACTGTTCTGGTCGGCGATCCTCGTCTCCAACACCCTCGGCACCTCGATGGGCGACTTCCTCTCCGACAGCTCCGGCCTCGGCTACCTGGGCGGCGCGTTGCTCGTCACCGGGGTGCTGGCCGTGCTGGTGGCGCTGATGAAGGTCCCCGTGGTGCCGAACGTGCTGCTGTTCTGGATCGCGTTCGTCCTCACCCGTCCGCTGGGCGCCACCGCCGGCGACTTCCTCACCAAGCCGGTCGCCAAGGGCGGCCTCAACCTGGGGACCATGGGCTCGTCCGCCGTGCTCCTCGCCGTCCTGTTCGGGCTGATGGCCTACGCCCAGGTGCAGGAACGCCGCTCGGGGCGGGAGGGGCGGACGCCGGTCACCCGGCGGGCAGACTGACCGTGAACCGGGCGCCCGGGGTGTGCCGGGGGTCGTAGGACACCTCGCCGCCGACGGCGCGGGCCAGACGGCGCGCGAGCGGCAGCCCCAGGCCCGCGCCGTCGTGTCCGTCGCCGGGATCGGCACGCCGGCCCGGCTGGAACAGCTCGTCCCGGAAGGTCTCCGGCACACCGGGGCCGTCGTCGACGACGTCGATCCGTACGGCTCCGGGCACCCGCCGGGCGGACACGGTCACCCGGGAGCGGGCGTACCGGGCGGCGTTGGTGAGCAGGGGGCTGAGGATGCGTTCGAGGGGAGCGGGGGCGACACCCGCCTCCAGCACCGGCGCTTCCGCCTCCACCGCGGTCCGCACCCGGTCCGGGGGGCCGAGGTGCCGGAGCAGGCGGTCCAGGACGGGCAGTACGTCGGTCGTCCCGGGGACCGTCGCCGGGCGCACCGCGTTCTCGCGGGCGTCGTTCAGCAGCGTGTCGCAGATGGCCCGCATGGACCGGGCGGCCTCGGCGATCACGTCCTGGGCGGCGCGGGTCTCGGCGTCCGTGCGGGGCCGGGCCCGCCACCAGTCGAGTTCCATGACGATCCGGGTGAGCGGGGTGCGCAGTTCGTGGGACAGCTCTCCGGTCAGCTGCTGCTCGTGGCGCAGGACGGTGCGTATGCGGTCCAGGAGTGCGTCCAGGGAGGCGCCGAGGCGGGCGAGTTCGGCCGGGTGGTCCTCCGTACCGAAGCGCTCGTCGGAACCCACCGCGCTCCACTGGGTGGCCTGGTCGGTCATCGTCCGCACCGGGCGCAGCGCCCGGCCGACGGCCAGCCGGGTGAGGACGTAGGTGCAGCCCAGCATCACGCCGTCCAGGACGAGTGATCCCACGAGCAGGGTGCCGGCCGAACTGCGGTACGGGGTCAGGTCCAGGGCGGTGACGACGGTGGCGGTGGCGCGGCGGCCCGGGATGTGCTGGGCGCACAGCCGTACGGGCCGGTGACCGGGTGCCTGAACCGTCGCGCAGGCGTCCCCCGGCCGGGCGGCCAGTCGGCCGGCGGCACGGGCCGTCGGGTCGCCGGCCGTCGCGGACGGCGGCTTCTCCAGCAGCCGGGTGCCGGCGTAGATCCACACGTTGGTGTCGAGGAGGCGGTCGTCCGCGCCTTCCAGGACCCGCACCCGGGGCCCGGTGGTGTCGACGGTCGCGGCCACCGCCGCCGCCCGGGTGCGCAGTTCGTCGTCCGCCCGGTGCTGGAGGTGCCGGGCCATCACGGCGTTGAACACGACGGTCAGGACCGTCATCAGCAGGGCCGCGGCGGTCAGCGCCACCAGGGAGAGCCGGCCGCGCAGGGTGCGCGGGGCGAGGCGCCGCAGGGCACGCGAGGCACGGTTCACGACAGCCGGTGTCCGATCCCGCGCGCCGTACCGATCGTCAGCCCGCTGCCCGCCTCCCGCAGTTTGCGGCGCAGCCGGCTCAGGTACTGGTCCAGGGTGTTGTCGCTGACCTGCGCGCCCTCGGGCCAGCCGGCCCGCACCAGCTCACGGCGGCGTACGAGGGTCCCGTGCGCGGCGACCAGGGTGGCCAGCAGCCGGAACTCGGTCGGGGACAGGGCGACCCGGGCGCCGCGCACGCTCGCGCTGTGGTCCACCGGGTCCAGGACCAGGTCACCGGCCGAGACCACCGCCGCGCCGGCCGTCCGCCGCAGGACGGCCCGCAGCCGGGCGGCGAGTTCGGCCAGGTGGAAGGGCTTGGGCAGATAGTCGTCGCCCCCGGCGGAGAAGCCGGACAGGCGGTCGGTGAGCCGGTGCCGGGCGGTCAGGAAGATCACCGGTCCGGGGAAGCCGTTGGCGCGCATCGCCTGGCACACGTCCCGGCCGTCCGCATCGGGCAGGCCCACGTCCAGGACGGCCGCCGCGACGTCGTCCGTGGCGAGCCGGAGGGCGGTGGCTCCGTCGGCGGCCGGCACCGGGGCGAAGTCCTCCTCGTACAGGCCGCGGCGCAGGGCGTCACGCAGGACGTGATCGTCCTCCACCACGAGGATCTTGGGGCGCATGGTCCTCCGTCGGCTCGGCGGCCGGACACTTACCGTCTACAGCTCCGTAGACGGTCTACGGAACTGTAGACGATCGCGGACGGAGGAGCGTTCCCCTGAGCCGGGCAAAGACCCGGCGAGGAGAAGGGTCAGGACGGGGGGTGGAGGACCGTGTCGATGACGTAGATGGTGGCGTTGGCGGCCTTGATGTTGCCGCAGACGATTTTCGCCGTGCCGTTGACCTTGAAGTCGGTACCCGACCCCGACGTGGTCAGTTTGCTGCCCTCCACCGTCGTGAAGGAGCCCTTGGAGAGTTCGTCCGGGGCGATCTGCTTGTCCACGACGTGATAGGTCAGCACCTTCTTCAGCTGCCCCTCGTTGCGGAGCAGCGAGGCGAGCTGCGACACGGTCACCTTCTGGAACGCCTGTTGGTCGGGAGCGAAGACCGTGATGTGCGGCTTCCCGTCGAGCCTGTTACTCAGCCCGGCCCTGACCGCGGCGGAGACCAGCTGGCTGAGCTGCGGATATGCGGCCGCAGCTTCCATCACCTTGTCCTTGGCCGTGTTGGCCTTCTGGCCGATCTTCGAACAGCCGGGACCGAAGGTCCCCGAAGGGCTGGGAGACGCATCCCGTGCGTGGCTCTGCGACGCCAGACCGCCAAGACTCAGCGGGATGGCCATCGCCACTGCCACGGCGGTCTGTGCCGTACGTGTGCGGGAGAACCTCATCGCAACCTTCCTCTCGTGGAGGTGTGAACACAGAGGGTTCCGCTGCGGAAGTCTTCGTTTCCCCGGGTGGTGGGGGCGGCTGACGAGCCACGGCCCGGGCGATCGCCACCGGGCCACTCAGCGAGCGTATCCAGCAGGTGGTGGTGACCGCATCCGGAGGCCCGGACCCCCGCGAGTCCCGCGGTGGCGGCGTCCATGAGCGCGCGGCGCGGCCCGCGTTCATCCCCACGGCGTCTCCAGGGAGCTCCGCGGTCAGGCCTCTCCGGCTGCGCCGACCGGCAAGTCGGGGGAGGATGGTCGCTGGGGGAGGGGCTGCGCGGCCGAGTCCGGAGATCTTGCCCGTGATGCGGTGGAGCGAAGGGGTGCCGAAATGCCCGAACCATCACAGAGCCCTGTCTGGCGGCGGATCCCCGAGGAGGTGGCCGGCGCCGCGGCCACGGCGGCGCGGGCCGCCGGACGCGCGGTCCTGCACCCCGTGTCCACGATCGACCGCGCCCGCCGTCTGCCCGAGATCGTGCCCGCCCTGGGCCAAGCCGTGAAGCCGATCCTGACGGGGCGCATGGACGACTGGCGCGGCGAGTACGCCTACACACTCGGTGAGCAGGCGTTCGTCTACGGGTTTCCGTACATGTACAACGCGCGGCTGCGGTACGACTGGGTGACGCAGCCGCGGAACCCGTCGACGGTTCCGTACGCGCCCGTCAACCACTTCTGGCACGCCGAGAGGCTGCTGGACGCGACCTACCAGGACGGCGGGTGTCCCAACAACGACACGATGTACTCGGAGGCGTGGGTACATCTCGGCGACGAGCCGGTCATCCTCTCCCACCCGGACATGGGCGACCGGTACTTCGCCTTCGAGCTGGTGGGGATCACGTCCGACAACTTCGACTACGTCGGTCAGCGCACCACTGGTTCCGGGGCGGGCAGCTTCGCCCTCGTCGGCCCGGGCTGGGACGGAAAGCTGCCCGACGGGGTGCGGCGCCTGAAGCAGGCCCCCAGCCCCTGGGTGCTGGTCCTCGGCCGCACCCTGGTAGACGGCCCGGACGACGTGCCACGCGTCCGTGCGCTTCAGGAACAGTTCCGGCTCGTGCCGCTCAGCCTGTACGGCCGGCCGGACGCGCAGGTCCCCGAGAACCGTGACGTGCTTCCTCCGATCTCGGCGGAGGAGGATCCCCTGGGACCGTGGAAGACCCTGAACGCGATGCTGGCCGAGAACCCCCCACCGCCCCATCACCAGCCCCTCCTCGAGCAGTTCGCCCAGATCGGCATAGGTCCCGGCCTCGATGTCGAGGCACAGCCCGAGGTGGTCAGACGAAGTCTGGTCCGGGCCGCCGCTGTCGGCGCTCCCCTGCTCAAACAGCAGATGCTCAGCGGCGACTGGGCCCAGGTCGTCAACGGCTGGCGTTACCCGCCCCCGCAGATGGGACGCTTCGGCGACGACTTCCTCAAACGCGCCGCCGACCAGTCGCTGCTCGGCGTCGCCGCCAACGACCCGGCCGAAGCGGTCTACTTGCTCAACTTCGACGACGCGGACGGCGACAAGCTGGTTGCCGCGGGCCGGTACGAACTGCACTTCCCCAGCGGCGCCCTGCCGCCGGTCGACGCCTTCTGGTCCCTGTCCGCCTACGGGGAGGACCTGAACCTCATCGCCAACCCGGCCGACCGCTACTCGTTGGGTGACCGCAGCCCCGGTCTGCGTGCGGACCCGGACGGCGGACTGACCATCTACCTGCAGACGGAACCGCCCGAGGAGGGCAGGCAAGCGAACTGGCTGCCCTCGGCGAAGGACGGCACCTGGTTCGTGGCCCTTCGCATGTACCGGCCCCGCCCCGAAGTGATCGACGCCACCTGGGAATGCCCGCCACTGGTCCGCGTCGCCTGACGAGGCGGCATGCCCGCACGGGTAAGGGAACTTGCCGAGCAGGAAGGCCAGGACATAGGGCCGGCCGTGGGTGACCGGGGTCAGGATGGCCAGAAGGGCCCAGACCGAGGGCAGCGCCAGAGCCAGCCAAGCCGCCCAGGGGACCCCCGCCTGCGCACCATCGCCCCAAGAAGTACGGCGGTGGCCACGGCCCAGAGACCGAGTACGGCATCGAAGAAGACGGCGTTGTATGCGCCCAGGGTGAAAGCGGGCCACCACACGACGAGGGTTCCGCCCGTTGACGCGGCCGCCACAGCGCGCAGGGTCGGGCCCAGCTCGGGCAGGCTGCGCTTCGGCTTCGCGCTGGAATCGCGTCGTGGGTCATCGGCCATGTTCGGCTTACCGTCCGACGAGAGAGTGACGGAGAACCGCTGCCGGGTGCGGCGAACGGCGGCAGGAAGTCAGAGCAGGACCAGTGCGGCGAGCATGGCCAGACCGGTGACGGCGGCGATCGCCATGACCGCGCGCGACCGTGTCGGGGCGAAGACTCCGCAGTCCAGTTGTCTGCCGACGGACCGGTAGCGCGTCGTGCCGTAAAGGGCGACCAGCAGGCCGCTGAAGACGAGGATTGCGGCTGAGGCCACGGCGTGAGCGCCTCTCTGCGGGGCGAACTTGGCGATGGCCACGCCGAGGCCCGCCACAGCGATGCCCGTACGCAGCCACGCCAGGTACGTGCGCTCATTGGCGAGGTGGTCCCGAGCGCGGCTTCCGGTGTTCGGTGTGGCGTCACGCGGAATGTCCCGGTCCATTCAGCCTCCCTCAGCGCGTCCCTGTGTCTGTCGACCGTTCTCAGCCTGCCGGGTCCACGCCCTGCGGGCGTGTCCTGTCGCCTGGACGGGTGGGTCTCCGATGGCCGGTGTGCTGCTCACTGGCTAGCATGACGAAAGAGTGGTAAAGCGCCGGCCGGGCGGAAGAGCCCCGTCGAGGAACGCGACGGTGCCCGCTCCCTTTTACGTGCTCCGAATCGCTGAATGCCGACTCAATCTGCGTATACGGCGCCCTCGGCGCGCGGCTCCCTGAATTCAAGCCCCTTTGGGAATGGTCACCGCGACCGGGAGGAACAGGCAGATGACGGCGAAAGAGTACAAGCCGGGGGCCGCCTTTCCCGGCGTGATCGGCCGCACGGCCGACGAATCGACGCCCGCATGGCCACAGCCGGTCAGGGCCGTTCCGGGAACACCGAACGTCCTGTTCATCACCCTCGACGACACCGGATACGGCCAACTCGGGTGCTACGGCGGCCCCATCGCGACACCGAACATCGACTCCCTGGCCGCGAACGGGCTGTTGTACAACAACATGCACACCACCGCTCTGTGCTCTCCCTCGCGTTCCTGCATCATCACCGGGCGGAACCACCACGCCAACGCCATGGCCCTGGTCACGGAGTTCTCCACCGGATATCCCGGCTACAACGGCCGTATCCCGTTCGAGAACGGGTTCATCTCCGAGATGCTGGTGGAGCAGGGATACAACACCTACGCGATCGGCAAATGGCACCTGGTGCCCTCGGAGTTCGAATCCGCGGCCGGCCCCTACGACCGGTGGCCACTGGGCCGTGGCTTCGACCGGTTCTACGGTTTCCTCGGCGGTGACAGCAGCCAGTGGTACCCGGACCTCGTCTACGACAACCACCAGACAGAGCCGCCCGCCACGCCGGAGGAGGGGTACCACCTGACCCCCGACCTGGTGGACAGGGCGATCGCCTTCGTCGCCGACGCCAAGCAGGTCGCCCCGGACAAGCCGTTCTTCCTCTACTTCTGCCCCGGTGCGACGCACGCGCCGCACCACGTCCCCAAGGAGTGGGCGGACCGCTACCGCGGCCAGTTCGACGACGGCTGGGACGCCTACCGCGAGGCTGCCTTCGCGCGGCAGAAGCGGCTGGGGGTCGCGCCGCCCGACGCCCGGCTGTCCCGGCACGACCCGGACGTGCCGGAGTGGGACTCGCTGTCGCCCGACGCCCGCCGTCTCGCCGCCCGCATGATGGAGGTCTACGCCGGATTCCTGAGCCACACCGACCACCACATCGGACGGCTGCTGGACTTCCTCAAGGAGACCGGCGAGCTCGACAACACCCTGATCATGCTGGTCTCCGACAACGGCGCCAGCGCCGAGGGCGGCGTCACCGGGACGACGAACGAGTCGCAGTTCTTCAACAACGCCCCCGAGCCGATCGAGGACAGCCTCCGGTCCCTCGACGAGATCGGCGGACCGAACACGTTCAACCACTACCCCTGGGGCTGGACCTGGGCCGGCAACACCCCCTTCCGCAGGTGGAAGCGCGAGACCTACCGGGGCGGCGCCAGCGACCCGTTCCTCGTGCACTGGCCCCAGGGCATCAAGGCCCGCGGCGAGGTGCGTACCCAGTACGCACACATCATCGACATGGTCCCCACCGTGCTCGACGTGCTCGGCATCGAGCCCCCGGCCGCCATCAAGGGCGTCCCCCAGTCACCGCTCCACGGCGTGAGCTTCGCCCACACCTTCGACAGCGCCTCCGCACCGACGCTCCATCACACGCAGTACTTCGAGATGATGGGTCACCGCGCCATCGACCACGACGGCTGGCGGGCGGTCTGCCCCTGGCCGGGCCCCTCCTTCACCGAGGCGGGCAAGCCCTTCGGCACCCCCATCGACT
This sequence comes from Streptomyces sp. NPDC127190, assembly GCF_042672505.1. Taxonomy (NCBI): domain Bacteria; kingdom Bacillati; phylum Actinomycetota; class Actinomycetes; order Kitasatosporales; family Streptomycetaceae; genus Streptomyces; species Streptomyces sp. NPDC127190. Next base: position 20,470 of record NZ_JBHXVE010000031.1, on the reverse strand, counting down.
CGGAGACCCTCGCCAAGCTGGACCACGAGGGCTGGGAGCTCTACCACATCGACCAGGACTTCGCCGAGACCAGCGACGTGGCAGCCGAGAACCCGGCCAGGCGTGTGGAGATGGTGTCCCTCTGGTACGTGGAGGCCGGAAAGTACGGCGTCCTGCCCATCGACGCCAGCGGCGTGCAGCGACTGATGACCGAGCGGCCGCAGATCTTCGCCGAACGGACCAGCTACACGTTCCGGCCGGGCACCGAGACACTGCCCGCCGCGGTCGCACCCCGCGTCCTCAACAGGCCTTTCGCCATCACCGCCGACGCGGAGATCCCCGCAGCCGGCGCCGAGGGTGTCTTCCTCTGCCAGGGAACCAACGTGGGCGGCTTCACCTTCTACCTGAAGGACCGCAAGCTGCACTACGCGCACAACTACCTCCGACGCGCGATGTACGGCGTCACCTCCACCGAGGAGGTACCCGAAGGGCGGCACGAGCTGCGCTTCGAATTCGAACCGACCGGAAAGCCCGACATACCCGCGGGCAAGGGCGTCCCGGGCCGCGCCCAGCTCTACATCGACCGTCGCCTGGTCGGCGAGACCGAGATCCCGGTCACCACACCGATCATGTTCAACCCGGGCGGCATGACGTGTGGCGCCAACCCGGGCTCACCGGTGACATCCGACTACAAGCCGCCCTTCCGGTTCACCGGAACGCTGCACACGGTGGCCGTCGACCTGTCCGGCGAACTGATCACCGACGCCGACAGCGAGCTGCGCATGCATCTGGCCCGCCAGTAGGCCGACCGCACGCGAGGGCTTCAGCGGCCGTTGCGGCTCAGGAGCCCTCCGCGCCCCAGTGCAACTGAATCTCCAGCCACTGGCTCTCCTGCCGCCAGGCATCCAGCACGGACACCAGGTGCCGGCTCAGTCCGGCCGCAGTCAGGGACTGCCACCGGACACCAGCCAGGAACCGGTTCAGCACGGCGATCCGCTCATCCTGACGGGCAACCCGTGCCACCCCCTCGATCACATGGGGCTCGACCGCGCCGAGAACACGGCGGCTGACCGCCTCGGGCGTGAAGCCCTGCCACGCATACGGGGCCAGTGCCGCGGTCACGGCGCCGACCCGCGGGTCGTCCGGGGCGACGAGTCGCACCATCTGAGGATGCCCTTCGCAGAGATTTCGGACAGATGGTACGACATTCACATATGCATGGCTACCCTCTGAAAGGGCCCGGACACCATGACCCGCCAGCTGCGCCCCGAAGATCCGGGCTTCATCGATCACGCCCCCTTCCGCCAGACCTGCACCCGGGACCTGCGCGCTTCCGCCGGCGTGATCTTCGAGCAGCTCGCCGCACGGCCGGAGAACTGGCCCCGCTGGTTCGCCCCGGCGGACGACGTCCACTTCGAAGGCTCACCCCCCTACGGCGTGGGCTCCCTTCGCTTCTTCCGCCTGTACCGCGTGATCCGGGCGCGCGAACGGATCACCGTGTGGGATCCCGGCAAACGCTTCGCCTACTGTGCTGTGGAAACGAACGCGCCCGGCGTCTCGGCGCTGGTGGAACTGTGGACACTGACGCCCTCCGCGGACACCCGAACGACCGTGACCTGGACGCTCGCCATCGACTCCAGCCCCCTGGTCGGTCTGCTCCTGCGGGCGAGTCGACGCCCCATCGAAGGCGTCTTCCGTGAGGCGATCCAACGGCTGGAAGCCCTGTGCCGTGACCGGTGAAAGGCCCCTCGGAGACGACTTCGGGAGGTCTTTGCGGCGCGGAGGCCGGCTCAGGAGCAGGTGGCGTCGTTCACGGTCTCTCGTATCTCCAGCACGGCGTCGGTTCCGGTGATCGCAAACAGGCGCTGAAGCTGCCTCGGCGGCGCTGCCACGCGCACGGTGCCCGTCTGGTGGGCACGGATCAACAGGTTGAGGAACGACGAGTCCGCGAAGTCGATGCCGGAGGCGTCCAGGACCACCTTCGCGTGCTTCCTGACAGCGGCGTTCAGTGCCGCCTCCAGAGGCGGGACCGAGTGGATGTCGTAGGAGCCCTGAGCGGCGATCACCCAGGCTCCGTCGCATTCGTACTGCTGCAACGCAGCCGCTGCTCCTGGCCCACCGACCTGGTCCGCCCCCTGCGTGGCACCGGCGCTACTCATGAGCTTTGGCATGACGGCCTCCAGGACACCTTCGATGCCCCTTCTCGCTGCGCGCAGCGCGGAGCACGTCGTCAGTTACCGGAAAAGTATGTCATGTATCTGGCTTCGTCAATGAGGGTCCCCTAAAATGCTGGGCATGGTTGGAGTGCCCGAACCTCACAGCGGATGGACGTTCATCACCAGCCACGCGCGCGTACTGGCGGCCATCGCCGACAACCCGAACGTCCGGATCCGCGACATCGCCGCCCGCTGCCGGCTCACGGAGCGCGCCGTCCAGCGCATCATCGCCGATCTCGAGCAGGACGGTTACCTCTCCCACACTCGGGACGGGCGCACGAACACCTACCGCATCGAGTCCGACAAGGTGCTGCGCCATCCGGCAGAAGCCGGCCTCTCCGTGGCCTCCCTGCTGTCCCTGCTCGTGCAGGATGAAACCGATCGGGGCACAGCGCCGGGGCCGACCATGGCGCACACCCCCTGAACCCACCATTGCCCGGCGGAGTGGAGCGCAGCCGGGGCTTGAGGGCCGGCGCGGCGTCTTGCGGCGCACTGCCGGGCAGCCGCCGTCCCTGCGTTCAGTGCGGGTGCGAAACCTGGGCCAGGAGGTCTCTGATCTCCCTCAGTGTCGACCCGACGCTTCCGTCACCGTCCCTGTCGGCGATCTTCTCGAAGTGTTGCGCGGCCGTCTCGAGGTCGCCCCTGCGGCGGGCGAGGATGCCGGCGTAGCGGTTGCCGTGCAGGTGGCCCGGGTACTCCTCCAGAATCCTCGCCACGACGTCTGCGGCCTCCTCGTCCTGCTCCGACTTCATCAGCAGTTCGGCGAGTTCGGGCCGGGGATCGGGCCTGTTGAACCCGTACCGTTCACGCTCGAACTCCGCATACCGCTCGACGGCGCGCCGCAGCCACTCGACGGCCTCCGCCTCGCGCCCGAGACCGCGCAGCGCACGCCCCAAGTGGTACGACGCCTCGACGATGCCCTCGTCCCAGGCCATCACCAGCCATCGTTCCGCCTCGGCATGGCGGCCGTACCGGACCATGCTCATGCCCGCCAGGTAGGCCGGCCGGGCCAGGCCCGTCTTCGCCGCCCGTACGGCTGCCCAGCTCGGCGCCCCGCGCGTACCACTCCTGAGCCCCGGACCGATCCCCTGCCTCCTTCAGCAGTGAGTGGTCAGATCTGGCCGAGGTCGATCTGCACCGGGAAGGGGGCCGCTACCTTGAGGACGCCGGTGAACACGTCTCCGTCCCGGTAGGCCTTCGTCGCGGGGTCGAGGACGTAGGTGTACACGAGAGGAACACCTGTCGCGGCCTGCTCGATCCGCCAGTAGAAGCCGATGCCTGCCTTGGCGTACTGGTCGACCTTCACGATCCGGTCGGTGGTCTCCGATCCTGGTGACACCACCTCCGCGACCAACAGCACGTGCTCCGGGCGGGTGGGGGTGATGTCGATCGTGTCTGCGCGGTACACGATGACGTCCGGGCGGCGATTGGTGAGCGGGACGTCCTGAAGCCGGACGTCGAAGTCAGTGTCGGCGTTCCACTCCGGGCCCGCGGCGGCATCCAGGGCGTTCGCCAGCATCCGCGCGAGCCGGTTGTGCCGCTTGGACGCACTCGGACTCACGACGACCATCCCGTCCACGATCTCGATACCGGCGCACTGGTCCTCGGACCAGGAGTCGTACTCCTCCGCCGTGATCTGCTCATGCATCCACGCCGGGGCCACCATTTCGGCCGTCATGAAGCACCTCCCGGACACTGGGCCGCGGGCCCGATCCCGCTGGGTTCAGCGTACTGTCTGCCGTCCTTCCGGCACGCTGATCTCGCTCACGCCCACTCCCGTCGGCCGACATCGACGGACATGTCTTCGTCGGCAGCTCACGGGCCGCGGGCACGTAGTGGCACGTCCGTGGCACGACCCTCAACAAGGCGAAGGGCCAGCCTGGGAGGACACCCCTCCTGAGCTGGCCCTTCTGTTGGTGCCCCCGGCAGGATTCGAACCTGCGACACCCGCTTTAGGAGTTTTCCCTGGGCGGGGCTGTGACCTGCGGAGATGTCGGTCGGAGTGCGTCTGGCCTGGGAAAACACCACTCCGTAGTTCTCCAGTGTTCACGGGGCTTCCCGACTTCATGTGTGCTGGATCGGTTTCGTCGGGGGCGGGGCGGGAGGGCGGGCGATCTGCGGACGTCGGTGAGTGTGGCGCCAGGAGTAGCGTGGGAGGTGCGGGGCGGGGTCCCGTCGTCGCACCGGCCCTACCGACGGGTGGTCCTCATGACCAGCTCGGACACACCACCTGTTCCCCGGCGTCTGCCCAGTGGCGTCCACGAGGCCGTGCGACCGGGATCTGCGCTTCTGCGGCCTGGAGGCGACCGCATCACGCAGAGGCGTCCTCGACGGCGCGTGGTGGCCGCGCTCGCGCGACATCGGTGCCGAGCTGCCCGCCCTGTTGGGTGCCCTCGTCGCCCACGTCGGCCCCGTGTCGCGTGTGGGGCTGGATGCCGCCGATTGGGAGGGTCTGCCGACGCGTATCGTCGTGGACGACCGGGTGGTGCACATCGACTCCTTCCCGGTCGGTGACGACACGGTCCTGATCACCCGGGGTGACCGGGACATCTTCTCGTTGCTGGTCGTCCCGCCCGACGCGGCACGGGATGCCGCCCGTGCCGCGATGGCCCGGGCGGTCCGGGTGGACAACGTCAGCGACGCGGAACAGATCCTCATCGACACCGGGAGCGGGCGTGGTCCTGTCGGCTGACAGGGCGGCGCGGGGAAAGACGGGCGTACGGCTTGACCGGCGCACCAACGCCTCCCGTCCGGTGGCCCGTTCCCTGGGGTGCTTCTGTCGACGTCAGGCCCGCTGAGGGCGCGCCCCTTTCGGCTTCATCGGGTAGAGCAGACCGTCGGAGCCCGTGTCCATGAGCAGTCGTTCGGTCTGTGCGGATGGGTGGTGCAGCAGGAGGAACGCCTGGGACTCGGCGGCATGCTCGGACACGTCGAGGAAGACGCGCAGGCCGCTGTCGTCACAGCGGTCGACAGTGGTCAGATCGACGTCGATGAGGGTGATGCCGTCCCGAAGACACTGCTCGAGAGCGGCGCGCACCCGGGGCGCGGTGACGGGGTCGATCACACCGGCCAGGGTGACCAGGGCCCGCGCCCCCCGGTCGTGGCGGTAGATGTTCAGCCGCGGAAGAGTCATGACGCCTCGGTTCAGTCGCTCGGATCCTCGGGTGCTCCGGAGCCTGCGTCCACGCCCCGGGATCGCGTCGCCGCGGGCCGGGTGGGTGCCGGGGCGGGGCTGCCGGGTCGCCTGTCGGACGTCCGGACGCCGGCCCAGGGCGCGGGGTGCGGCTGGGGCGCGACACGACCACGGCGACCGGGCCGGGGGGTGCTGTACCGGTACGCCGCGATCCTGTCGGCGTGCTGGAGCCCGAGCCGGTGGATCACGTACGCCGCCACCGCGACGAGGACCAGGAAGGCGACGATCGTCAGGAAGGCGGTCATGGCGGCCACCTCACATACCGACGATCAGCCGGCTGGCCGCCCCCGGCGGACCGGCCTGCCCGGGAACGGCCGCGGGTACCGCCGAGGCGCCGCCCTCGTACTCCCACATGTCGTCCGGGCGCCCTGGCCGGTCGTTGCCCGGGACGTCGTCGAGGGCATCGTCCGCGGCGATGAGCGCGCTCGCGGTCAGCGGCGGCCCGTCGTGCCCGGACGCGGCCGCCATCAGCCGGGCCGCCGACGCCGCCCCGGTCTCGGGCGGAATGACGAGGAGGTCCCAGCGGCCGGTGCCGTACGAGAGCAGCAGCAGCTTGTGGGGGTCGAGTTCCGGGGTGAACCAGCCGGCCTTGACGATGTGCCCGGCCACGGGGATCTTGCGCGGGATGGCAGGCCAGTGCTCGGGGTTGACGGCGATACGGGTGATGCGGCCCCAGAGGGGATCCAGTACGTCCATGAGCGCCGGGAGTTCGTGCAGCAGGTCTCGGGACCTGGGCCACCACGCTCCGTCCAGGAGTCCCCGGGGGCCGTCGGTCTTCAGGGCGAGGCGCGCGGCCGGGGCTGCGGCGGGCTCGGCGTGCGCCAGGGTGGGAAGCAAGGTCGCCGACATGATGCGGACCCGTCTCCGGGCCGCTTCTGCGGCGGCCCGGGTTTCTTCGTTCGCCGGGAACGACCCGGCGTGGAAGCCGGTGTGCGAAATGCCCTCGGTACGGACCACACTACTCCGCGTTCCGTCGCGGTGCGGAGGGGCCGTGTGGCGAGAAGCGCTCACGAGGGGGCGGCCGTTCCCCGATCACGCGTCGCGCGGCTTCTACGGCGCCGTCGTCGAGCCGGACGGTGGCGGACCGGCGTGACCGCTCGCCGGGCGTGACACCGGCCTGTACTCCTCCCGCCCGTCCGGGTGGCCGCCCTGCTGGGGGACGGATCCGAGCCCTGTTCCCCGCTCCGGCGACGGCCCGTCGCATCGACGCGTACCGCGCCGCAGGAGGTGGGGCAGGAACGCGTAGAAGCGGTCGGGAAGGAACACCGCGTCGGCGACGATCATCGTGCCCGAGAAGAGCGGCAGTCCGAGCACCACGGCGATGGCGACGTGCATGCCCAGGAGCACGGTCAGGACCGGGTACTTGAGCCGGCCGAAGAGCACGAACGGAAAGGCGACCTGGGTGAGGACGGTCAGGTAGCCGGCGACCGCCATCGCGAGCGGATACCGGTCCATGGCGTGGGAGAGCGCGGGCCACGGCTGGAAGAGCTCCAGGTTCAGCACGTAGTGCAGGGCGGTGCCGTCGTCCCAGAACGAGCCCTGGACCTTGTACAGACCGGCCGATCCGTACAGGAAGCAGACCTGTGCCGCGATCACGAGGACGCCGCAGTTGTGCACCACGGTGACCAGCGTCCGCCGGGCCGCACGCAGGTCCTGGGCGACGACGTGGCGCGTGCGGGCGACGTCCGTACGCGCCGCTTTGATCCGCGCGCGGCGTGCGTCCAGTGACCAGCACCGACCGCACGCGGTGAGCGTGAGGTAGAGGGCCATCAGCAGCAGGAGATTGTCGCCGCCGTCCGTCATGAAGATCGCCCGGGCGTGGAAGGAGACCACCACGCCCGCGAACAGCACGGACGTGGCCCGGGTCCGCCAGCCCAGCAGGAAGAGCACGGACGTCAGGAGAGCCAGCGCATAGCAGAGTTCGAAGTAGGCGCGGCTGTCCGACAGGAGCAGGAAGCTCCACCAGCCCGTCTGGTCGAAGAGCTGCGCCGCCAGTGAGGGTGTCCACGGGGAGCCGGGACCCCAGATCTCGTCCCGGTGGGGGAACTCCCGGAGGAGGAAGGCCAGGTAGAGCAGCCCGTACCCGATCCGCAGGACCGATGTGGCGTACAGGGACACGGGACGGCCGGTGAGGAGGTCCCAGATGCCGTCGGCCCGGGCGAGGAGCAGACGGTGGACGCGGGCCCACGCGCCGTCCTCGGACCCGCCCGGTACGGCCGTGTCGGCCGGGAGGTCGCGGACCTTCTCACTTCCCACGGGGGGTCACCTTCCACCAGGGCAGGAGCCGGTTCTCCACCGGCTCGGGGGGCCGCCGGCCGGCCGCCGTGCCAGGCGCGACGACGGGCGAGGTGACGACCCGGAGCTGGATGAACTCGAACGTGCCCGCGCGCCGACCGGCGACGCGGTCCGCGGCGATGTTGCTCAGGTACGTCTGCATCATCACGGCCCGGGGAGAGCGTGCCCTGTCGTCCGCGCCGTGTGTGTCGACGTAGGAGGTCCAGGCACGGCGCAGGAGGTTCTGCGCCGTGTGGCTGGGAAACGGGTCGTGTGCGACGGCGGCACGGTCCAGGGCGGTCAGGTCGATCCAGGGGCTGACCCGCGCTGAGCCGTCGGGCCCACTGTGCGCGGTCCTGGCCCACACCCTGCGGTTGACGGAGTCGGGGTTGGGGGCGAACAACTGCCAGTTCTGCTCGAAAAGGGGATACACCCACGCGACGACCTGCCGGCTGTACCGCTGTGAGACGGGGTTGGGAGGTGCCACGTGGAGGAAGACGGCACCGAGATGCACCAGGGTCGTCACCAGGCACACGAGGACGGCACCGCGCAGGCCCGCTCTCAGGGCCCTGGCACCCCGGACCCGCTCGCCGGGCGGACCGGCGTCCGTTCTCCGTTCCCCCGGCGGCGAGCCGCCATCGGTCCGTCGGTGTTCCTTCACGCGTGCCGCGTCAGTTCCGCTCGACACCGCCCACCTTGCTTTCTCGTGTTCCGCCGCCCGGCGTCACAGGCTGTTCGTCCACCGGCAGCGGCAGCGGCGGCGTGCGGCGGGTTCGAGAGGTCCCGCCGCACGCCGTCATCCGCGGTACGGACCCGCGATCCGCCGACTAGCTCTCGTGGTCTTCCTGACCGTCGGACTTGGGCGCGTTGCCGTAGCCGTAGTTGCCGTAGTCGTTGCCGTAGTCGTTGCCGTAGTCGTGGCCGTTGTCGTCGCCAGGCCGATCACCCTGGCCGTGGTCCGGCTTGCCCGGCGCGCCCTGGTGGTCCTCGCCTGGTTTGCGGTGGTGTTCGTACCCACCACCGACGTCCGGTCCGCCGTGTTCGCCGGGCCTGCCGTGGTGTTCGCCGGGCCGGCCGCCGCCGTGCTGGCCGGCGGTGTTCCCGGCCGTGTTGCCCGCGGTGTTCCCCGAGGTGTTCCCCTTGGTGACGTTGTTGCCGGCGGTGTTGCCCGCGGTGTTCCCGGAGGTGCCGCCGCCCGTCACGTTGACGATCGGCCCGCCCAGGAGACCACCGCTGACCAGGCCGCCGCTGACCAGGCCCCCGCCGATCGCACCGGCGGTGGTGCCGGTCGTCGATCCGGTCGTGGTGCCCGTCGTCGTGCCGGTCGTGGTACCGGTCGTCGTTCCTGTCGTCGTACCGCTGGTGGTGCCGGTGGTCGTGCCGCCGGTCGTTCCGGTCGAGCAGGAGTTGAGGAAGATCCGGTTGGTGTCGAGCGTCACGGCGCCGTTGCGGGCCAGCGCCCGGCCCTCGATGTTGGTCCCTGTGGTCACGTGGATGTCCGTCAGGGCCATGATGGTGCCCACGAAGGTGGAGTTCGTCCCGAGGGTGGCCGAACTCCCGATCTGCCAGTAGACGTTGCACGCCGAGGCGCCGTTGGTCAGAAGCACGCGGCTGGAGGAGGCCGTCGTCAGGGCCTCCGGAATCTGGAACACCCACACGGAGTTCGGGTTTCCTCCGGCGTCCAGGATCAGATCGCCGGTGATGCCGACACCCGAGGTGGCGGTGTAGACGCCCGGAAGCAGCGTCGTGCCGTTCCCGATGCCCGCTGCGAGTGCGAAGTCCGTGGCCTGACCTGCCGCGTTGTTGTACGCGGTGACCAGGTCGGACTTGGCCTGAGCCGCCACGGCGTCGGCGGCGTGCACGGCGCCGAGCACCTCGCCGGGCGGGAAGCCGGTGATGGCCGGGTTCGGGTACGTCCCGAGGTCGTGACTGATCACCGTGGGGCCGGTGTTGGTGACTCCCGCGCCCGCCAGGACGGAGAAACTCGCCGCCGTGGCCAGCGGTACCGGCGTGGCGATGGCGACTGCCTGGGCGGGCGACAGGACGACCATCGCGGCGGCGACCGTGGCGGCGAGAGCTGAGGCCAGCAAGCCCGGCAGGGAGCGCGGGCGAGCCGTCTCAGGGATTTTCAGCTTCATCAAGAGGCCATTTCCTGTGGGGGCCGTGGCGTGCCGGGCTGCAACCGAACGCCCGGAGAGCCGTGATCTGGTGGTGCATATTACGGAGGAATCTTTCTGAGCCCGCGACAATAGAAGTGCGTTTCTGGTTTTCGAGCGTTCAGCTCTGGCGTGCGGCGCAATATTGCGGAATACGTACTTATTGATTATTTGGTGATAGCGATTGGTTGCGCGGACGAACTCCCGGGACCGCGCGAGGTGATCCCGCACATGCGGACGCACGTGAAAGCGGCACATGACGACGTCACGATCCGGTTTGGCCGGTGCCCGGGCGCGATGGTATGGCGGGTGATCAACATCGCTTTCCGCGTGGCAGTCTGCGGAACAGAACGATGACGTGAACCCGGAGGTACCCCGCCCGTGGCGGCGCACATCAATCCCACCGTCAGGAGACGTCGCCTGGGGGCCGAACTGCGTCGGCTTCGCCAGGCCAGTGGACTGAAGAGCACGGAAGTGGCCGAGCGGCTGATGATCTCCCAGCCCAAGATCAGTCACCTGGAGAACGGCCGCCGCGCAATCAGTCCCCGTGACGTGCGCGACCTGTGCGCGCTGTACGGGGTGTCGGACCAGAAGGCCGTCGACGCGTTGATGGAGATGGCGAGGGAATCCGGCACACGGGGGTGGTGGCATGCCTACGGCGACATTCCCCAGAGCGTCTACATCGGCCTGGAGACGGACGCCGCCTCGGTCCACGCCTTCGAGCCCCTGGTGATCCCGGATCTTTTGCAGACCCCCGCTTACGCCCATGCGGTCATCGAGGAATCGATTCCCCGGCTCACGGCCCGGCAGGCAGCCGCACGGCTGAAGGTGCGGCTGCGCCAGCAGCACCGGATCTACGACCCGGCGGGCCCGTTGCGCTTCCGGGCTGTCCTGGACGAATCGGTCCTGCGCCGTGCCGTCGGCTCTCCCGACATCATGCGGGAGCAACTCGAACACCTGAACGCGCTCGGCGCGGAGCCCAACGTCACCGTGCAGGTCCTCCCCTTCACGGGCGGCGCTCATCCGGGCCTGTCGGGGCGGTTCTCCCTTGTGAGGTTCGCCGACGGTCCCGCGGGGGCGGTGGTCTACCTGGAACGGTTCACCAGCGACCTCTACCTGGAGAAGCCGTCCGACGTGCGGCCCTATGACGTGATGTACGCCCATCTCCAGGCCCGGGCCCTGGACCCGGTCAGCAGCCGCCGTTTCATCACCGACGCCGTCAAGTGGCACGTCGGAGCGGCGAACCGTCCCTGACCACCCCTCGGACCAGGACTCGTACGCCTCCGCCGTGACCTGCTGGATCGGTTTCGTCGGGGGCGGGGCGGGAGGGCGGGCGATCTGCGGACGTCGGTGAGTGTGGCGCCAGGAGTAGCGTGGGAGGTGCGGGGCGGGGTCCCGTCGTCGCACCGGCCCTACCGACGGGTGGTCCTCATGACCAGCTCGGACACACCACCTGTTCCCCGGCGTCTGCCCAGTGGCGTCCACGAGGCCGTGCGACCGGGATCTGCGCTTCTGCGGCCTGGAGGCGACCGCATCACGCAGAGGCGTCCTCGACGGCGCGTGGTGGCCGCGCTCGCGCGACATCGGTGCCGAGCTGCCCGCCCTGTTGGGTGCCCTCGTCGCCCACGTCGGCCCCGTGTCGCGTGTGGGGCTGGATGCCGCCGATTGGGAGGGTCTGCCGACGCGTATCGTCGTGGACGACCGGGTGGTGCACATCGACTCCTTCCCGGTCGGTGACGACACGGTCCTGATCACCCGGGGTGACCGGGACATCTTCTCGTTGCTGGTCGTCCCGCCCGACGCGGCACGGGATGCCGCCCGTGCCGCGATGGCCCGGGCGGTCCGGGTGGACAACGTCAGCGACGCGGAACAGATCCTCATCGACACCGGGAGCGGGCGTGGTCCTGTCGGCTGACAGGGCGGCGGAGCCCGTCCCTCGGGATGCTCCGGTCGACTCACCCCGCTGAGGCGGCCCCCTGCCGGCCTCACCGGGTGGAACGGACCACGAAGCCCGTGTCCTTGAGCAGCCGCTCGGTCTGCGGTCAGCCGCGCCACTCCACCATGAGCAGCGTCGCGTCGTCGCTGGTCCGTCCGCCCCGTGCCCGCTTGAGCGTGTGGGACAGCGAGCGCGTCACCGCCCGGATGCCGCGGCCGGTCCTCTCCAGCCGGTTCACACAGTCGATCAGCTGGTCCTCCCCGAACTCCTCCCCGCCGCTCTTGTGTTCCTCGACCACTCCGTCGGTGAAGCAGAGGACTCGGTCCCCGGGCACCAGCCCCAGTTCCCCGGTACTTCCACTGGTAGAGGGTCTTCACCGGCACCCCGAGATAGGCAGCGACTTCCGCCGGAGTGGCCAACGGGCCGCGCCGGGCAGCGTCGGCGGAGGAAGGGGCGTTCGCGCTGCGGAGAGAGGTATTCGGCACAGGGCTCCTTTTCGGTCTTGGACAACGTGCCTGGACAACACAGCCACACCATCCGGAGAAAAGTCCAGAGTTGTTTCTGAAACTCTGTACTGCTTCTCTCGGTGTGGCCGGTGAGACGAGAACAGTAAGGCTGGATCCCCGGTTGCCGAAATCGCTCCCGCAGAACATAAAATGTTTTGCGGCGAAGCGGTCGGTAGAGGTGCCGGAATCCGATACCCTCGCAGCTCAGAGGTAGCTCGGAGCGGCCAGATGCCACTCGCAGGGCTCGCTGGATAGTTCGGCTGATACCTGCTTAAATCACCCATCTTTGCGACGCGATGGGAAGGTAGCACGGCGTCCTCGATGAAACGGCTCGTGATGTGCCGGAATTCGATGAGAGGAACGCCACTCGGTCCCGGGATGACTTTTGTAGAGTTTAAGAACCAACTCTTGCCATAGCATCCGGTCGCAAGTTACAGCTAACTGTCATGGCAACCCGACCTGTAGAAATAGGCCCCGCCGGCCTTCACACCGTCCGCGCCATCGAGCGCCTACGCCTCGTACGCGGGCTGACTCAGCACCAACTCGCAGCCCGTTGCACCGCACTGGGCCGCCCGATGACCAATACCGCGCTCAGCCGCACCGAACGCGGCCGTCGCCGGTGCGACATCGACGACCTCGTCGCCATAGCCACCGCGCTCGGTACCCCTCCCACGACCCTGCTCCTGCCGCTCCCCTCGGCGTCCAGCGACGACCGGAGGGGGTGCTAGTTGGCACGAGTCTGGATTGAGGACCGCATAGGGCACGTGGCGTATGCGGGGGCCGTGGCGAAGGCCAAGCGGGCGGGTCGTACGCCACCGGGGCGCTACCGCGTGCGCTGGTACGGCCCCGACGGCAAGCCGAAGATGAAGACCTTCGCCCGCAAGGTCGACGCCGAGATCGAGCGGACGAGGATGGAGTCCCGACTCAACGACGGCTCCTACCGTGATCCTGCCGCCGCGCGCGTGAAATTTGCCGAGGTGGCGGAGTCCTGGCTGGCCGCGCAGATCCACCTCAAGCGCTCCACCCGGGCTCGATACCGAGGCGTCCTCGACGTCCATGTGATCCCCAAATGGGGCACCACTCCGCTGGACCGCATCCACTTCGAGGACATCGCCGAGTGGCTCGCGGACCTGTTGTCCGGCGAGGCGACCGGCGGCAGGAAGCTCAGCCCCCGCTCGGTCCGCAAGGCGTACGTCGTCCTCAGCCGCGTTCTCGGCTACGCGGTCAAGGCTCGTCGTCTGGCGGTCAACCCGGCTGTCGGCGTGCCCTTGCCGAAGGCGGCGCCGGCCGACCACGTGTACCTCGATGACATGCAGGTCGACGCGCTGGCCAACGCGTCAGGTGCCTACCGGGTGTTCATCCTGCTGCTGGCCTACACCGGCCTGCGCTGGGGCGAGGCGTCCGCCCTGAAGGTGGGCCGCGTCGACCTCGACGCCTGCAGGGCCCACATCATCGAGGCGTACGCCGAGGACAACGGCAAGCTCTACCTCGACACCCCCAAGAACCACGAGCGCCGGTCCGTACCGATCCCGCGGTTCCTGGCCGAGGAGCTGAAGCCCCACGTCCAGGGGCGGGCAGACGAGGAGTTGCTCTTCACCGCCCCGCAGAGCGGACCGCTGCGGGCCCGTAACTTCCGTCAGCGGTTCTTCGCGTCGGCGGTCGTGAAGGCCGGGCTGGGGCACCTTAATGTCACCCCGCACAAGCTGCGGCACACGGCGGCTTCGCTGGCCATCGCAAGCGGCGCGGACGTCAACGTCGTACAGACGATGCTGGGCCATAAGTCCGCGACCCTGACGTTGGACACGTATGGCCATCTCTTTCCCGACCGCCTGGACGAGGTCTCGAAGAAGATGCACAAGCGCCGTTCCAAGCAACTGGCCAAGGCGAAGGCCAAGCTGGAGAAGGCGGAGAAGAAGGCCCGCAAGGCCGCCGAGGAGGTGGCCGCCCTGGAGGACGATGCAGCGTGATGTGGGTCTGATCCGGGCCGGGGAGCCGCAACACAAGGGGCCGCGCCCCCCCCCCCCGCGGGGGGGGGCGCCCCGCCCCCCCCCCACCCCCCACTCTGGACCCGCGGGCGCGGGCGCGCACCCCCCCGCCGCGCCGGGCGGGGGGGGGCGGCCCCTTGCGTCACCCTCGACTCAGGTCATTCGCGCGGTCGCCGGCTCTCCCGCCGGGCTCGGTCGATCGCAGCAGCGGTCTCGTCGCCGGCCAGCCGCTCGATCTCCTCAGGTACCTTCCGCTCGTCCAGCACGAAGAGCCGGTCACCGACAAGACGGGTGGTGGTCTTCCAGCCGAGACGACGTCCCGCTTCCCGAGCGGCATGCCGGACGTCCTTGAGGTCGCCCAACTCCGCAAGATCGTCGCCACTCAGGATCAGCTGACCGTGGTAGCCCGGGAACTGCGGCTTAAGAGCTGCCCGCATCATGGATTCGAGCCGGTCGATCAGCTTCTCGTACCGGCGCCGGGCCAGCTCATCCCTGACGGCCATCCTGCACAGCTCCCCACCATCCGCGCGCACGGCATGTGTGCCATATGTGTGCTGCAAGCGCAGAAGCCCTCCCGTCCGCTGGACGGAAGGGCGCCTGACCTGGTGTTTCTCTGTGCCCCCGGCAGGATTCGAACCTGCGACACCCGCTTTAGGAGAGCGGTGCTCTATCCCCTGAGCTACGAAGGCGGCTGTGGTCGGCGGTCCGTGGGGACCGCTGTTCCGCCGTCAGTGTAGCGGGTGGGTCGGGGGGGAGGGTGGAAGGGCGGGTAACGAACAAGTCTGTCTGGTTTCAACTAGAGCGCCTCTCGCGCCGTAGACGAGTTCCGGTAGATTTCCGGCCTCTTCGACATCAAGTTGCCAACGGGCTGTCACAAAAAACAGGCTGGGTTGTATGATTCCACTGTGTCGCTGGTCTCGGGCCTGCGGTGCCCACATGTTGGTCACATCTTTGGTGGGAAGGCAGGTGCAGCCTGATGCAGACTCGGTCGGAACAGACCCGTCAGGCTCTCGTCCGGGCCACGGCCGAGCTGATCGCGGACGGCCCGCTCGCCGAGGCCGGGCTGGTGAACATCTGTCGCCGGGCCGGGGTGACCAGGGGGGCGCTGTATCACCACTTCCCCTCCATAGCGGCGCTCGCGGCCACCGTGTACGAGGCGGCCCGTGACCGGGTTCTCGCGTTGACGGAGAAGGCCTTCGACGGGCCGGCGGAGGACGCCCCCGAGCGCTATCTCGTGGCGCTGGGCGCGGCGTTGCGGGCGGAGACGATCGTCCGCGCGGGCATGCAGCTCGCCGTGGACGGGTCCGCCGGGCCGCCCCGGCTGCGCGACGACATGCTGGCCCTGGTCCATCAGCGGGTCGAGGAAGGGTGTCAGGACGCCGCGTTCGCGGCGGCGGACCTCGCCGATCTCGCCGTGGTCGTCGCCGCGGGGCTGGAATCGCTCGGGCGCAGCGACGTCGGCTGGTGGGACGCCAAGACCTCGCAGCGCCTCTGGGAGCTCCTGCGCCCCCTCTTCCGTCAGGTGAAGTAGGAAGAGAGGGAAGAAAAGGGGAGGGTGGGGGAGGGGCCGCAAGGCCCCGGGTGGCTTCCCCGGGCCCCCGATGGGTCCCGGCCCACGAGAGGACTGTCCCGGGCAGTCGTGTGAGTGTCCCCGGGCAGCTGTGGGAGGCCCCGGCAGTCGTGTGAGTGTCCCCAGGCAGCCGTGGGAGGCCCCGGCAGTCGTACGAATGCCCCGGCAGCCCTAGGCGCCGGCCGCGCGTAGGCGCCCGCCCGGGTTCACGCCTCCAGGGCGATTTCCGGCACCGCCGCCGGCAGCGGCGTCGTGCGCAGGCGGCCGATCAGGCCGGGGATGACCAGGCCCGGCAGCAGGAAGCGCCAGAAGACGCCGATGCGCTCGGGCAGGTCCTGTCGCTTGCTGTATGCCTGGGACATGATCTGGAGTCCGGTGAAGCAGCCGACGATCGTCGCTGCGGCCTCCCGGACGTCGACGCCCGGGAGCAGCTCCCCGCGCTCCGCGGCCTGGCCCAGCAGCTCGGTGATGGCCGTCTTGGACTGCTCGTAGGCCGTTTCCGGCGGGCAGGAGAGGGAGGTCTGCTCCACCGTCAGGCGGACGGCGGCGCGCAGGACCGGATCGTGCTGGAGGCCCTGGGCGAACTGGAGGGTCAGGTCGATGACGCTCTGGATCCGGATCGGCTGGTCCGGCGCGCCCAGGGCCTCGGCGTGCGCGTCGATCAGAGCCAGGGCGATCGCTTCCTTGGAGGGGAAGTGGTGATAGAGCGAGCCGCGGGTGAGCCTGGTCCGGGCCAGGATCTCGTTGGTGCTCGCCGCGTCGTAGCCGCGCTCGTCGAACACCTGGGCGGCGGCCTCCAGGATCGAGCGCCGGGATCGCTTGCCGCGTTCCTGTTGTGCCATGGTGCCGCATCCTTACCCGTGATCTAACAGACTTGTCTGTATAGTATCGGCAAAGGTCGGCTGTGTAATACACCTTTGCCCGAGGGGTGGGGCGACCAGGGATTATGGGTGGCCGAGGCGGAAGCCGACGCCGCGTACGGTCGTGATCCACTCGCTGGAGCCGAGCTTGCCGCGCAGCGTGCTGACGTGGGTGTCCACCGTGCGGCCCTGCGGCGACCATGCGTCGTCCCAGACCTGGGCCATGATCTGCCGCCGCGGTACGACCTTGCCGGGCTGCGAGGCGAGCAGGTACAGCAGGTCGAACTCCTTGCGGGTGAGGTCCACCCGCCGGCCGTCCAGCGTGGCGACCCGTGCGCTCGCGTCGATCCGCAGGGCGCCGTGGTGGATGATCCGCGCCGGGGCGGGGCGCGGCCGGGCGCGGCGCATCACCGCCTCCATCCGGGCCAGCAGCTCGCGGAAGCCGTACGGCTTGACCATGTAGTCGTCGGCGCCGGCCTGGAGGCCGAGGACCCGGTCGAGTTCCGAGTCGCGTGCGGTGACGGCGATGACCGGCAGGTCGCTGATCGCCCGGATGCTGCGGCAGACCTCCAGGCCGTCCAGGTCGGGCAGGTCGAGGTCGAGCAGCACCAGGTCGGCGTCCTGGTGGGCGCGCAGGGCCTCGGCGCCGGTGGCCGCGCGCTGGGTGCTGTGCCCCTGCCGGACCAGGCCCTTGAGGAGGGTCTCGGCGGCTCGGGCGTCGTTCTCCACCACGAGCACGCGCAGGGCTCCCTCGTTGGCCGCGGGCTGGGGGCCGGCGGCAGCCTGCGCGGGGAACGGGCGCCGCGGCGGCTGGACGGCGGCCTGCGGGCGGTAGGGCTGGCGGCGCTCCGTCGTCGGCTCGAGTAGATCCACGGTCTGCCGATCCATGTGCTCCTCCTGGGACATCACAGTCACGTCATGACCGGATGGTCAACGCTCACAAGCATCACGGTACCAAACAGACTTGTCTGATTGTCAACGGTTCTTGTGGGTAGCGCTGCAAGGTTTGACCTTGTGCCGCTTGGCCTGCGGTGATGGACAATTACTCCCATGCGCTGGGCAGTTGGCGCGTTATTGGCGGCCGTCGGTCGTGTCCGGTCGAGGGGGGTTTGGGGTGTCGGGTGGACCGGCAACCGTACATGCCTGCCTGTTTCGCTTGGGGGCGTGGGCAGACCGGGGCAATACATGGTGAACCGGGGAAGCGGAAGTGTGCCGTCCATGTGCGAATCAAAAATTTACTTGAAAAAACGAACTGACCTGTCTGTATCTTTGGGATCGCAGAAAGTCGGCTGCGGGGGGAATCCGGCGTACGGCCTGCTGCCCCCTGCCCCGGTCACTGACAGGAGCGCTGCACATGTCGTACACCGACCAGAGATCCAGCACATCCACCCTGCCCGACCCGGATCCGCATCCTGGCAGGCCCGCCCGCGGGCTGACCAGCACGGTCCCCCGTGAGTACGTCCACCGCGCCGCCGTGTCGGAAGTCTTCCTGACGGGCTGGGAAGTGGACGCGACCCCGGCCACCGACCGGGCCGAGGCCTTCACGGTGCGCGCCCAGTGGCCCCGCAGCCACGCCCTCTTCGCCCGCGAGGACGGCTACCAGGACCCCATGCTCCTGGTGGAGTCGGTCCGGCAGATCGGCTCGCTCCTCGCCCACGCCGAGTTCGGCGTCCCCTTCGGGCACCAGTTCCTGCTGGCGGACATCTCCTGCACCACCGCGCCGGACCTGCTCGTCGCCGGGGTCGTGCCCACGGAGGTCGAACTGCGCACCGTCTGCCGGGACATCGTCCGCAGAAACGGTTCGCTGTGCGGGATGCGCTACGACGTCACCGTGCTGCGCGACGGCCGGGAACTGGCCACCGCCGGCGCGTCCTTCCGCTGCATGAGCCCCGGCGTGTACCGGCGGGTGCGCGGCGACCGGGCGGCGGCGTACACCCCGGCCCCGCGGCCCGCCCCGCCGACGCTCGCCCCGTCCGCCGTGGGCCATGTCAGCGCCCGGCACGTCGTCCTCGCCGAGCCCGCACCCGGCGAGCGGAACCGCTGGGAGCTGTCGGTGGACACCGCCCACCCCACCTACTTCGACCACCCCGTGGACCACGTCCCCGGCATGGTGCTGCTGGAGGCCGCCCGGCAGGCCGCGCACGCCGCCTCGGGCCGGCCCGACGCCCTGGTGCTCGGCCTGCGCGGCGAGTTCGCGCGGTACGCCGAACTGGACGCACCCTGCTGGATCGAGGCCCACCCCGAGCCGTGCGGCGACACCGACGACGTACGGGTCACCGTGCGCGGCACCCAGCACGACCGGACCCTCTTCACCGCGGAGCTGACCGTCGGCTCCCGTACCTCGAACAACCCGGCCACCGCCGCCCGTACCGCCCGCACCGCCTGACACACTGAGCCGATCGCATTCGGGGGAATTGCGCATGCTCACCATCCTGATCACCGGCGCGTCCGGCTTCGTCGGCCGGCATGTCGCCCGCGCCGCAGGACGCCAGCGGGCCGCCCTACGGCTCATGTCGTACCGCCGTCCCGTCTCCTGCCCCGGCCCCGCGTCCGGCTCCCACTCCGGGGTCCGGGTCGTCCAGGCCGATCTCGCCGACCCCGCCAGCCTGCGCGGCGTGTGCGACGGCGTGGACGTGCTCATCCACTGCGCCGCCCAGATCGGCGGCAGCGTCGAGGCCAACGAGGCCGTCAACGCCCGCGGCAGCACCGCCCTGATGGCGGAGGCGCGCCGCGCGGGCGTCTCCCGCATCGTGCAGCTCAGCACCGCCTCCGTGTACGGCCGCGGCACCTATGTCGGCAGCCGGCCCGAGCAGCTCACCCGCAATCCCGGCTCGCCCACCTCCCGCACCCGTGCCATCGCCGAGGACGCCGTCCTCTCGGCGGGCGGCATCGTGCTGCGGCCCCATCTCGTCTACGGCGAGGGCGACAGCTGGGTGGGCCCGGGCCTGACCCGCCTCCTGCGCACGCTGCCCGGCACCGTGGCCGGCTGGCCCGCCCTCATGTCGGTGATCGCCGTGTCGGAGCTGGCCGAACTGCTGCTGGCCACCGCCCTCGCACCCGCCTCCGCCCTGACCGCGTCCGTCTACCACGCCGGGCACCCGGTTCCCGTCACCGCCCACCGCGTCCTGCGCGCCGTCGCCGAGTGCACCGGGACCCCCTGGCCGGACCGTGACCTCACGCCGGACGAGGCCCGTGCGATGCTCGCCGGGGACGCCCGGTCGACCGCGGTGCTCGACATGCTGACGACCGACCACTTCTTCGACTGCGCGCCGCTCTGGTGCGCCCTGGGCCGGGTGCCCCGCGACGGTTTCGAGACCGCTTTCCAGCATGCCGCGCCCTGGTACCGCGCGTCCCTCCAGGCAGCCTGAAGCCTCGGTACGTCATGAACGCAGTCAACACACGAGTCAGGAGTAGGAACATCGTGCGCAAGGTGCTCATCGCCAACCGTGGCGAAATCGCTGTCCGCGTGGCCCGGGCCTGCCGGGACGCCGGGATCGCGAGCGTGGCCGTCTACGCGGACCCGGACCGGGATGCTGTGCATGTCCGCGCGGCGGATGAGGCGTTCGCCCTGGGCGGTGACACCCCGGCCACCAGTTACCTGGTCATCGACAAGATCCTGAACGCGGCCCGGGAGTCCGGCGCGGACGCCGTCCACCCCGGCTACGGGTTCTTGTCGGAGAACGCCGAGTTCGCCCAGGCGGTCCTGGACGCGGGCCTGATCTGGATCGGGCCGCCCCCGCAGGCCATCCGCGACCTCGGCGACAAGGTCGCAGCCCGGCATATCGCGCAGCGGGC
>NZ_JBHXVE010000030.1:88324-90852 GCF_042672505.1 Streptomyces sp. NPDC127190 | reverse complement strand
CTGTGTTCCTGCGGCCCCACCCCGTCGGCTCGCTGGGGGGGGGGTCGGCGGCTGGCGCAGGCCGCGCGGTTGCCCCGCCCCCCCCCGGGGGGGGCGCCCCCGGGCCCTGCCGGCCGGAACCGCGCGGGGCCGGCAGGGCGTTCGTGGGGCCGGGCTCAGCGGGTGCCGGTCAGGGACGAGGTCCCGTTGCCGTCCGCGGAGCCGGCGCCGGACCCGTCGCTCGCCGAGCCGCTGCCGGACTGGTCGCCGGCCGAGGCCGACGGGTCGGCGCCGGCGCCGCTCTGGTCGCCGGCCGAGGCGCCGGACTGGTCGCCCGCACCCGACTGGTCGCCCGCGCCGTTGCCGTTGCCGTTGTTGCCCGCGTTGCCGTTGTTGCCCGCGTTGCCCGCGTTGCCGCCGTCCCCGAGGGTCGCGCCGGTGGCCTGGAGGGCGGCGGTGACCGGCTGGAAGAAGGTCTCGCCGCCGTTGGTGCAGTCGCCGCTGCCGCCGGAGGTGAGGCCGACCGCGCCGCCGTCCTGGGTGAACAGGGAGCCGCCGCTGTCCCCGGGCTCGGCGCAGACGTTGGTCTGGATCAGGCCGTTGACGGTGTCGACGCCGTTCGGGTCGGTCTCGCTCTGGAAGTTGACGGTGGCGTCGAGGCCGGTGACCTGGCCGTCGTGCAGCCCGGTCGTGGAGCCCATGCGGAACACGGTCTCGCCGACGGTGGCATCGGCCGCCTGGGTGATCTGCACGGTCTGGCCGTTGCCGGTGTTGACCTCGCTCGACGTCTGGGTGTTCGGGTCGTCGTACTTGACGAGCGAGAAGTCGTTGCCGGGGAAGACCGCCTGGTCGACGGTGGCGATGGGCTGGCCGCTCTGGGAGTCGGACCACTGCTTGGCGGCGACGCCGCAGTGACCGGCCGTCAGAAAGGCGGGGCTGCCGTCGGAGGCGGTGACGTTGAAGCCGAGGGAGCAGCGGACGCCGCCCGCTTGCGTCTGGGCGAAGATGGCGTCGCCGCCGGAGACGAAGGTCTTGAAGGTGCCGCCGGACCGCTTCAGGGTCGCCATGCCGGAGCCGAGGCCCTGCACGGTGGACTGGAGCCGGTTCCACCGGGCGCCGGTGACCGTGGAGTCGGCGGTGACCAGGACCTTGTTGGTGCGCGGGTCGATGGCCCACGAGGTGCCGGGGATGGTCGCCTTGGTCTTCAGGGTCCGCGCGGCCGCCTTGAGCTGCCGGGTGCTGTGGTCCACCGTGCGGACGGCGGCGCCGGCCTGCTCGGCTCGGGCGGCGGCCTGGGCGTCGCCGTGCACGACGTTGACGACCAGCTGCTGCTTGGCGCTGTCGTAGTAGGTGCCGGCGACCGCGTCGCCGAGGGTCTTCTGCAACCGGGCGGCGAGGCCCGAGGCCTGAGTCGCCTTCAGGGTCCGGGCGGTGCCGGTGGCGCCGGCGGACCCGCCCCGGTCCTGGGAGGCGTTGGCGTTGGGGAGCAGGAGGGCCGCCGCTCCGAGCGCCGCGACACCGCCCACCGCTATCGCGGCCTTGCGCTTGGGCATTCGCTTGTGACTCAAACTTCTCGACCTCCTGGGGACGGGGGTCTGCCGTTCATGGGCTCTCGCTCCATGGGCAGTTCGTGCCTGACAGTTCGTTCGTTGACGGCGCCTGGATGGCCGTACGTACGCAGTCGACGGGCGGTGCGTTCAGTTCCGCTTCCCGGCGGCCGGACCGGCAGGGTGAATCGGCCACGTTCCGCGATCCTGGACTGACACGCTCGGCAACCGATCGGTAACGGTCAGCTGTGGACACAGAGCGGAATCCCTGCTTCAGGGAATCTGCACATCGAATGCTCAACCAGGTCACCGGCCGCGCCGGATCTGCACATCCCCTTACCCCCGGTCACACCATTGGCGCGGAGTGCCGGATTCGCCGCGCGGCGGGCAAGGCCGCCGGTGCGACGATGCCGTGCGGCATGTGAAGGAGTCGCCGACAAGGTGTGGGCGGACCTGCACGGATCCGTGCGTCTCCGCGACAAACTGCCTGGTGGGCGCCCTGGTTGATTGGAAGCGGGCGCCGCCTGCGTGCTTTGATCCATCGCACCGCAGGGCTCGCCCCGGTGCCCGCTCCACGGGTGCCCGGCGCCCCCGGTTTCGCGGCCGTCCGTCTGTCCCCAGAGGGGGCCGCTCTCCCCCTTGTGAAATACCCATATGAAGGGAAGTTCCATCATGAACTCCACCCCCCAGGTCGAGACCGTCGAGATCTCGGACGCCGAGCTGGACAACGTCTCCGGCGGTCTGTCCTCCAACACCCTCAACAGCACCCTGGATACCGTGAACGAGATCGCCCCGGGCGTGAACGGCCTGGTCAACACGGTCGTCGGCACCGTCGAGGGCGTGACCGGTCTGAACACCGCCCCGATCAACGGCCTGGTTGCCGGTCTCTGATCGCACCGCGTCGCGGGGGGTGGGGGGGGTGGGGGGGGTGTGGGGGGGGGGGGGGGGGGGCGGCGGGGAGACAGCCACACCACCCCCACACAGGCGGGGGTCGGTGGGGTG
>NZ_JBHXVE010000030.1:68326-88314 GCF_042672505.1 Streptomyces sp. NPDC127190 | reverse complement strand
CTCCGCCGCCCCCCCCCCGGGGGCGGGGGCCGTGCAGCGCCGGCCCGCCGCCGGCGGGGCGCCCGCGCCCCGCGGCGGGGGCGGGCCCCACCCCGCGACGCCCTGAAACACCAGCAACTCCCCCACAGGTGAGGGAAGTTCCCCGTGCAGTTCCGCCAACAGGCCCTCGCCAAGCTCCAGTCGCCCGAGGAGCTGGACCTTCCGGTGCGGCTCGCCCGCCCGCAGGGCTGGCTCGCGCTCGGTGTCACCGTCGCCGTCATGGCGGCCGCCTCGGTGTGGGCGGTGACCGGTTCCGTCGCCTCCACGGTGAGTGCGCAGGCCGTCCTCACCCACGCGCAGGGCAGTTACCTGTTGCAGAGTCCGGTGGCCGGCCAGGTCACGGCCGTCGAGGCCCGCCAGGGCGAACGGCTCCCGGCGAACGCGCCGGTCCTCAAGGTCCGTACCGCGCAGGGCGACTCCCTCGTCCGCACGGTCGCCGCGGGCCGGGTCACCGCGCTCGCCGCCACCATCGGGCAGATCATCCAGACCGGTACGAACGTCGCGGCGGTGGAGAAGGTCGCGCACACCTCCGATCCGCTGTACGCGACCGTGTACGTGCCCGCCGAGAACGCCGCCGCCATCCCCGCGCACGCCCCCGTCGACCTCACCGTCTCCTCGGTGCCCGCCCAGACGTACGGCGTGCTGCGCGGCCATGTGAAGTCGGTGGACCGCACCGCGCAGTCCGCCCAGTCGATCTCCTCCTTCCTCGGGGACAGCCAGCTCGGCGCGCAGTTCACCCGCACGGGCCGCCCGGTGGCCGTCCTGGTCGAGCTGGACCGGTCGGCCGGCACCAGGAGCGGCTACCGCTGGTCGACCAGCGACGGCCCGCCGTACCGGCTCGACTCCATGACCCTCGCCTCCGCCTCGATCCGGCTGGCCGACCAGCACCCCGTCGATTGGCTGCTCCCGTGAGCCCCACCGCGCAGGACACCCGCGGCCGCAGACGCGCCACCCCCGCCAAGCGGCCGGTCCCCAAGGCGCGTGCGGGCACGGTCCGTACGCCCAGCGTGCTCCAGATGGAGGCCGTCGAGTGCGGCGCCGCCTCCCTCGCGATGGTCCTCGGCCACTACGGCCGGCACGTGCCGCTGGAGGAGCTGCGCATCGCCTGCGGTGTCTCCCGCGACGGCTCGCGCGCCTCCAACCTGCTGAAGGCCGCCCGCAGTTACGGCCTGACCGCCAAGGGCATGCAGATGGACCTGGCCGCCCTCGCCGAGGTCAGGGCGCCGGCCATCCTCTTCTGGGAGTTCAACCACTACGTCGTCTACGACGGCATGGGCCGCCGGCTGGGCCGCCGCGGGGTGTACATCAACGACCCCGCCAAGGGCCGCCGGTTCGTGCCCATGGAGGAGTTCGACGGCAGCTTCACCGGTGTGGTGCTGGTGCTGGAGCCCGGCGACGGCTTCACCCGGGGCGGGCGCAAGCCCGGTGTGCTCGGCGCGCTGCCGGCCCGGCTGCGCGGCACCGCGGGCACCCTGCCCGCCGCCGTGCTGGCCAGCCTGCTGCTGGTGGCGGTCGGTGCCGCCGTACCCGCGCTGAGCCGCACCTACATCGACATGTTCCTGATCGGCGGGCAGACCTCGCTGCTCGGTGTGCTGTTCACGTCGATGGCCGCCTGTGTGCTGCTCACCCTGGTGCTGACCTGGCTCCAGCAGGCCAACCTGCTGCACGGCCGGATCATCTCCTCCACCCTCTCCAGCGCCCGCTTCCTGCGCCATCTGCTGCGGCTGCCGGTGACCTTCTTCGCCCAGCGCTCCCCCGCCGACCTGGTGCAGCGCCTCCAGTCCAACGACCAGGTCGCGGAGACCCTGGCCCGCGACCTCGCCGCGGCCGGCGTGGACGCGATCGTCGTCGTGCTGTACGCGGTCCTGCTCTACACCTACGACCCGCAGCTGACGTTCGTCGGCATCGGCGTGGCCCTGCTCAACGTGGTGGCCATGCGGCTGGTCGTACGGCTGCGCGCGACCCGTACGGCGAAGCTGCGCGCGGACACCGCGCGGCTCACCAACACCGCGTACACCGGGTTGCAGCTGATCGAGACGATGAAGGCGACCGGCGGTGAGGACGGCTACTTCCGCAAGTGGGCCGGGCAGCACGCCGCCACGCTGGAGGAGCAGCAGCGGCTCGGCGTGCCGAGCGCCTGGCTGGGGGTGGTGGCGCCGACCCTGGCCACGTTCAACAGCGCGCTGATCCTGTGGATCGGCGGCCTGCGCGCGGTCGAGGGGCATATCTCGGTCGGTCTGCTGGTCGCCTTCCAGGCGCTGGTCACCCGGTTCACCGCGCCCCTCACCCGGCTCAACGGGGTCGCGGGCCGCATCCAGGACTTCGCCGCGGACGTGGCCCGGCTGAAGGACGTGGAGAACTTCCAGGCCGACCCGCTCTACGCCCGCCCCGGCGGCGCCGACTCCACCCGCCGGCTGCACGGGCACGTCGAGCTGGAGAACGTCACCTTCGGCTACAGCCCCCTGGACAAGCCGCTGCTCAGCGGCTTCGACCTGACCGTCGGCCCCGGGCAGCAGGTGGCCCTGGTGGGCGGCTCGGGCAGCGGCAAGTCGACGGTCTCCCGCCTGATCTCCGGCCTGTACGCGCCGTGGGACGGGGTGATCCGCATCGACGGCCGCCGGCTGGAGGACATCCCGCGCGGCGCGCTCGCCGCCTCCGTCTCCTTCGTGGACCAGGACGTGTTCCTCTTCGAGGGCTCGGTCCGCGACAACGTGGCCCTGTGGGACCCGTCCGTGCCCGACGACGCCGTGGTGGAGGCGCTGAAGGACGCGGCCCTGTACGACGTGGTGATGCGCCGTCCCGGCGGCATCCGCAGCAGGGTCGAGCAGGACGGCCGCAACTTCTCCGGCGGTCAGCGCCAGCGCCTGGAGATCGCCCGGGCGCTGGTGCGCCGGCCCAGCATCCTGGTGCTGGACGAGGTGACCAGCGCGCTGGACGCGGAGACCGAGCAGGTGGTGATGGACAACCTGCGCCGCCGCGGCTGCGCCTGCGTGGTGATCGCGCACCGGCTGAGCACGGTCCGCGACAGCGACGAGATCGTGGTGCTCCAGCACGGCGCGGTGGTCGAGCGCGGGCGGCACGAGGAGCTGGTGGCGCTCGGCGGCACCTACGCGGCACTGGTCAGGGAGCGGTGAGATGACGACCGTCGGCGAAGGCGACCTGGTGCTCGGCGCGCTGGGGTCCATGGGCGCGCGGCTCGACTGCGCCGGCTACAACCGGCTGGACCTGGAGGGTCCGCAGGTGCTGTGGCTGGTCACGGCCGGCGCCCTGGACCTGTACGCGGTGGACGCCGCCCAGCAGGGCCACTGGCACCACCTCGGCCGGCTGGAGGCGGGCACGCTGCTGCTCGGCCCGGTCGCCGGCCCGGAGCACACCCTGGTGGCCCGGCCGGTCCGGGACTGCGTGGTGCACCGGATCGGCCTGCGGGAGCTGTACCAGCCGGCCGACACGCACACCTGGTCGTACGACGAGTACGGCAACCCGCAGTACGTGCCGCCCACCACCAGCCCGCTGGAGTACGCCCTCGCACTCGGCGTCGGCCGCGGTCTGTCGGTGCTCTTCCAGGCCCCGATGGCCGAGGAGCGGGGGCAGATGCCCGCGGACGACGAGGTGTTCTGGATGCAGGTGCCGCCCGGCAGCGTCCAGTACGGCTCCCTGTACGGCGCGGATGCCGCCGCCGACCTGCTGATGGACCCGGCGCTGTGGCAGTCCCTGGTCGACCAGCAGTACCGGCTGCTGACCGCGCTGGACCGGTGGATCGAGCAGCTGGAGCGCACCCACGAGCACCGCACGGCCGCCGGGATCAAGGCCGGTGAGGCGGTCCGCGCCCAGGCCGACCAGACCCTGCTGGCCTCCATCGGCAAGCGCTCGGCGGCCCCCCGGACCACGACCGCCGACGCGGACGCCACCTATGCGGCGTGCCGGCTGGTCGCCGAGGCGGCCGGGATCACGCTCGCCGAGCCCGCGCAGAGCGGCGGCGAGAGCGAGCGGCTCGACCCGGTGGAGCGGGTGGCGCTCGCCTCCCGGGTGCGGACCCGGGCGGTACGGCTGGACGGGCGCTGGTGGCGGGAGAACGTGGGCCCGCTGGTCGGCCACCGGGCGCTGTCCGGGGCGCCGGTCGCGCTGCTGTGGCGGCGCGGCGGCTATGTGGCCGTCCATCCGGGCACCGGCCGGGAGACGCCGGTCGAGAAGGCGAACGCGGAGGAGTTCGAGCCGCGCGCGGTGATGTTCTACCGGCCGCTGCCGGACCGCCGGCTCGGTCCGTTCGGCCTGCTCCGGTTCGCTCTGCGTGGCACCCGCGGCGATCTGCTGAACCTGCTGCTGGCCGGGCTGGTGACGGTGGCCATCGGCGCGCTGGTGCCGATCGCGACGGGCAAGGTGCTCGGCGAGTACGTGCCGCGGGCGCAGACCGGCCTGATCGTCCAGGTGTGCCTGGCGGTGATGGTGAGCGGCGTGGTGGCGGCCGCCTTCACACTGCTGGAGAACCTGTCCATCCTCCGGCTGGAGGGCCGTATCGAGGCGGCGCTGCAACCGGCCGTGTGGGACCGGCTGCTCAGGCTGCCCACCCGCTTCTTCACCCAGCGCTCCACCGGTGAGCTGGCCAGCGCCGCCATGGGCGTCAGCGCGATGCGCCGGCTGCTGGCGGGCGTCGGCCCGGTGGTCGCCCAGTCGGTGACGGTCGGCGCGATGAACCTGGGCCTGCTGCTCTGGTACGACGTGCCGATGGCGCTGGCCGCGCTCGGCATGCTCACGGTGATCGCGGCCGTGTTCCTGGGGCTCGGGCTGTGGCAGGTGCGCTGGCAGCGGCGGCTCGTGGTGCTCGGCAACAAGCTGAACAACCAGGCGTTCCAGACCCTGCGGGGGCTGCCCAAGCTGCGGGTCGCGGCGGCCGAGAACTACGCGTACGCGGCCTGGGCCCGGGAGTTCGCGCGCAGCCGGGAGCTCCAGCAGAAGGCCGGCCGGATCAAGAACCTCACCACGGTGCTCGGCGCGGTCTACCTCCCCGTCGTCACCCTGGTGATGTTCATGCTGCTGGCGGGCCCGGCCAAGGGCGCCATGTCCGCGGCGGACTTCCTCACCTTCAACACCTCGGTGACGATGGTGCTGACCTCGGTCACCCAGCTGACCGGCGCCTTCGTCTCCGCGGTGGCGGCGCTGCCGCTGTTCGAGGAGATCCGCCCGGTGCTGGACGCGTCCCCGGAGGTGCGCACGGCGAGCACCCGCCCGGGCCCGCTGTCCGGCGCCCTGGAGGCCCGGCGGCTGTCCTTCCGGTACGCCGACGACGGCCCGCTCGTGCTGGACGACGTGTCCTTCGCCGTCCGGCCGGGCGAGTTCGTGGCGATCGTGGGGCCGAGCGGCTGCGGCAAGTCGACGCTGCTGCGCCTGCTGATCGGCTTCGACAAGCCGGTCTCCGGCAGCGTCCTGTACGACGGCCAGGATCTGGCGGCGCTCGACCAGTCGGCGGTGCGCCGCCAGTGCGGGGTGGTCCTCCAGCACGCGCAGCCCTTCACCGGCTCGATCCTGGACGTCATCTGCGGCACCGAGCCGTACACGCCGGAGGAGGCGATGGCGGCGGCCGAGCTGGCGGGGCTCGCGGAGGACATCAAGCGGATGCCGATGGGCCTGCACACCATCGTGGCCGGGAGCGGCGCGATCTCCGGCGGCCAGCGGCAGCGCCTGATGATCGCTCAGGCGCTGATCCGGCGGCCGCGGATCCTCTTCTTCGACGAGGCGACCAGCGCCCTGGACAACGACACCCAGCGCATCGTCATCGACAGCACCCGCAAGCTGAACGCCACCCGGGTCGTCATCGCCCACCGGCTGTCGACGGTGCTGGACGCCGACCGGGTGATCGTGATGGAGGACGGCAAGGTGGTCCAGCAGGGCACCCCGGCCGAACTCCTCGCCGACACCACGGGCCGGCTGCACGAGCTGGTCCGTCGCCAGCTGGCCTGAACGACGGCTCAGATCCCGGCCTGGTCCAGGGCACTCTGGAGGGACTGCTTGTATCCGGCGCTGGTGTAGGTGGCGCCGGAGACGCTGTCGATGTGGGCGCTCTGCGCCGTGAGCGTCTCCTGGTTCAGCCGCGGGACGGCGGTGGCGGAGATCTGCTGGCTGCGTGCCGCGTCGTTGGGGGACCGGAGGGCGGTCGCACCGGTGATCCGGCTGCCGGTGAGGGTGATCCGCACCTGCACCGGTCCGTACCGGGTCTGGACCGTGGCGCCGGTGACGGAGCGGCGGGTGGGGGCGGCCGGGGTGGGCTTCGGGGCGGCGGGGGCGCTGCTCGTCCGGGCCGGGGCGGCCGAGGGCGGTCTGCTGCGCGCAGCGGCGGACGCGGTGTGCTTCCTGCCGGGCGTCTTCGACGGCTTGACCGACGCCGACGCCGACGCCGGTACCGACGGGGAGGGCGTGACCGGCGGCCCGGAGGGGGAGGCCGAGGCCACCGCGGTGCCGCCGGAGGCGGGCAGGCCGGCCTGCGCCAGGGACGGGTCGGTCGTCGGTTTGAGCGCCAGCAGCAGCACGACGCCGGAGACGGTACCGACGGTGGCCAGCAGGGCGTGCCGGAGAGGGTGCCTTTTTCTCACGCCGGCTCCAGCGCGGCCAGGAGATCGGATGTCACGGTGCCGCCTCAGAACTCGAAGGACTCGTGGTGGATACGGCGGTGCGGCACACCGGCCTCGCGGAGGGCGGCGTACGCCTCCTCGGCCAGCCCGGGCGGTCCGCACAGGTACACGTCGTGCCGGTCGACATCGGGCACGACATGGCGCAGCAGCCGCGCGGTGATCGGGGTGCGGCGGCCGTCCGGCCCGTTCACCACGTACCGCAGCCGTGCCCCGCGCTCGTCCGCGATCGCCTCCAGTTCGGCGCTCAGGGCCAGCTCCTCGGAGGTGCGGGCCCGGTAGAGCAGCGTCAGGTCCCCGGGTGCCGCGGGCAGCGTCTCGAACAGGGCGCGCAGCGGGGTGATGCCCGCGCCGCCCGCGAGCAGCAGCACCTTGCCGCGGCTGCGGCGAGCGGCGGTCAGCGCCCCGTACGGCCCTTCCGCCCAGACCCGGGTGCCCGGCCGCAGCCCGGCCAGCGCCGCGCTGTGCCCGCCGGCCGCCTTGACGGTGATCCGCAGCAGGTCGGGGCGGGGCGGGGCGGACAGCGAGTACGGGTTGGCGCTCCCGCGCAGCCCCCGGGCGAGGAACCGCCAGCGGAAGAACTGGCCCGCCTCGGCCCCGAGCCGGTGCAGCCGGCGGCCCCGGATGAGCACCGAGACCACGCCCGGCGCCTCCGGCACGACCGACTCGACGCGCATGCGGTGCCGCAGGTTGAGCCGCACGGGGGTGAGGACGCGGTACCACAGCAGCAGGACGCCGACCGCTCCGTAGAGGGCGTACCAGGCCGCGCGGGCGCCGGCGTGGCCGGCGAACTCGTCGCCGGTGGCGAGCTGGTGCCAGAAGGCGAGGTAGACCGCGGCGTAGGTGAGCAGGTGCAGGTGGTACCAGAGCTCGTAGCGCATACGACGGCGCAGCGCACCGGCGGAGACCAGGCCGACGAGAAGCAGCAGAAGGGTGCCGACGGCCGCCTGGATCATGTCCGGGTAGCCGGTGACCACGTCGGCCGTCTGCGCCAGGACGCCGGTGTGCGCCTGGAGGGCGTAGCCGTAGAGCGTCAGCGCGACATGGGCGACGGTCAGGGTCAGCGCGTAGCGGCCGCTTCTTGCGTGCCAGCGCGCCACCCGGTCGGAGCCGACCCGGCGCTCGAGGGCCGGGACGCGCGCCATCTGGCCGATCACCAGGGCGATCGTGTACCCGGCGAGCAGTCCGGTGATCCGGCCCGCGTTGACCAGCCGGTCGGCGGTGGTCGGGGCGACGGCCGGGGTGGTGCGCCACCACAGCCAGAGCACGGCCGCCGCGCCCGCCCAGGCCAGGAGCAGCAGGGGCGCGGCCGGGGAGCGCCGTGGCCGGATGCGGCCCATGGCCTGCCGCCGTCCCGCCCGGCTGTGCTGAATCGTCGTCAAAGGTGATCTTTCGGTCGCCTGCGTGTGAGTCCGGGGACCATAACCCGGTCGAATGACCGAAAACCACCCTTGTTGCCTTCCTCACTGCCCCTGGTCCTGCCCCTGCCCCTGCTCCTCGTCCCCCTCCCCGTGCTGCTCCTCGTGGACGGGCATCCAGTGGTGCTCGGTGAACCAGCGGCCGAACAGGGCACCGCCGTAGAGGACGAAGCCGACGCCGATCAGCCAGGACTCGACCACGAGGACGGTGCCGACCGCGCCGTAGCTCAGGGCGTTGGTGACGATGAGCGGGGTGAAGACGAGATAGGAGAAGGCGCGCAGCCCGGCCAGGCCGATGATCGTGGCCACGGCGCCGGGCAGCAGCGAGCGCCAGCGGATCTGGCCGCCCAGCAGGAAGCGCTGCCCCCACCAGAAGAACAGCAGGCCGCTCGCCGTGGACAGCACGATCCGCTGCGCTCCGTGCAGCGCGTTCTTGGTCGCCACCTCCTGGTAGAGGTACGCCGTCAGCACCACCAGCCAGGTCGCCTGCCGCCAGACCCGGTGCCAGGGGCCGGGCAGGACGCCCCAGATCCGCTCGTAGCCGTTCTGCACACTGCCCCCGAAGGACACCCCGAAGACGGCGAGCAGGACGCCGCCCCAGACGCTGGTGGTGCCGATGACGTTACGCGGCGGGCTGATGACGGCGGTGAGGGCCTGCGCGGAGCGGCCCGACAGGCCCATGCCGTCGGTCAGCCAGGAGGCGAAACCGCCCTGGACCAGCGGATCGGCCGCGGCGACCACGATCAGCAGCGGGGCCAGCGTGACCAGGGCGAGGGTGGCGAAGCCCATGGCCCGGTGCATCAGCTCCAGTTCGCGGCCGTGGCGCAGCAGGGCCTCGGCCCTCAGCCACTCCCAAGCGCGGTGCAGGCCGCGCCGCCAGCGCCTCACGGCTCCTCCCGTGCTCCCGCCGCACACCCCTGGGACTCACTCTGGCACGGACCGGTCGGCCCGCCACCGACGAGAGGGCCACATGGCCGAGTACGACACGGATTGGGGCTCGGCCGTTTCGCCCGGCCTCCGCCGGAGAACCGGATCCCGTGCGTACGTCCGCGGACCGCCCGCGCCGGACCCTGATCGTCAGCGCGAGCATGGGCGCCGGCCATGACACCGTGGCGGCGGAGCTGGCCCGCCGCGCCACGGCGTACGGCCACGAGGCGTTCGTGGTCGATGTGCTGCGGCTGCTGCCGTACGGCCTGGGAACCGCCCTGCGCCGCGGCTATCAGGCGTCGGTACGGCATGCCCCGTGGGCGTACGCCGGCGTCTACCAGGCGTTCCTGCGCGACGGCGGCCCCGGCCCGCGCCCCGGCGGGGTCCCGCTGGCCCGGCTGGCGGGGGCGCGGCTGACGGAGCTGGTGGACCGGCTGGGTGTCGACGTGGTGGTGCCCGTCTTCCATCTGGCCGCCCAGCTGACCGGCCATCTGCGGGGGCGGGGCGAGCTGCGGGTGCCGAGCGCCGTCTTCCTGCTCGACTTCGCCGTGCACCGGCAGTGGCTCCATCCGGGCAACGACCGCTATCTGTGCCTCACGGACATGGCGGCGACCCGGGTGCGCCGGTCCCTCGGGACCCCGGTGGTGACGACGGGTCCGGTCGTCGCGCCGGGCTTCCTGACGCCGGCCCCCGGAGCGGCCCGGTGGCGCGAGCGCTTCGCCCGGCGGGCGCCGGGCCGGCCGCCGGTGCTGCTGTCCGCAGGGGCCTGGGGAGCGGCGTCCCGTCCGGCCGGGACCGCGCGGCTGCTCGCCGGGGCCGGGTATCTGCCGGTGGTGCTGTGTGGCCGCAACGAACGGCTCCTCGCCCGGCTGTGCCGGGTGCCCGGCCTGCTCGCCCTCGGCTGGGTCGACGACATGCCCGGTCTGCTGGCGGCCTCGACCGCCCTGCTGGACAACGCCGCCGGCCAGACCGCCGTCCAGGCCCTGGCCACCGGTCTGCCGGTGATCGCCTACCGCCCGCTGCCCGGCCACGGCCTGGAGGGCGTCCGCCAGATGTCCGCCCTCGGCCTGTGCCGCTTCGCCCCGGACGCCCGCACCCTCCTGGACACCCTGCCCACCCTCACGGCCCCACCCCACCCCCCGGCCGCCCCGCCGGCCCTCTTCCGCAGCGATCCGATGGCGATGGTGGCGGCCCTGGCGGACGGGGACGGGATATAGGACGCCGCCGGGGGCCGGCGGGCTCCGGGTCACGCGGTCGTGTGCTCGGCCAGCGGACCCACCGTCAGGCCCGCCCGCCGGCAGTCGGTGACGAGGGCGGGCAGGGCGTGCAGGGTCGCCCGCCAGCAGCCGGGGGCGGAGTGCCGGTCGGAGTCGTGCAGCAGGAGCGTGCCGCCGCCGCGCAGCTGGGCCGCCGCCAGGGCGCGGACGGAGTCCGGTGTGGCGTCGGCCCGCCAGTCCTTGCCCCACGCGGACCACAGCACCGGCCGCAGTCCCGCCCGGCGGGCGGCCAGCAGTCGGCCGGTGGTGAGAATGCCGTACGGCGGGCGGTACCACGCGGGGCGGCGGCCGGTGATGTCCCCTACCGCCCGGGTGGCGCGGGCGACGTCCGCGGCCTCGCGGGCAACGGCGGGGCGCCAGGGGCGGTCGTGGCTCCAGCCGTGCACCGCGATCTCGTGGCCGCGCCGTGCGGTGTCCCGGAGCAGCTCGGGGTGGCGCACGGCCTGCTCGCCGAGGACGAAGAAGGTGGCGCGCGTCCCGAGCCGGTCCAGTGCGTCGAGGAAGTACGGCGTGCTGGCGGGGTCGGGGCCGTCGTCGAAGGTCAGGGCCACATGGTGCCGGTCCCCGGCGCCGGCCAGCGCGGGGCACAGCAGCCGTCGTACGGCCGGGAGCCAGGTGGCCGCCGGGCCGATGTGAGCGCCCGCGACACCGAGCGGCAGCAGCACGGCCGCGGTACGCCGGGCCCGTCTGGAGGGACGCGACATGAGGGGGCTCCTTGAGGACCGGTCAGGATCCGGGGTGCAGGGGCAGGCGCGTCCCCGCGCGGCTCGGGGGCGGCCGGTCGGGCGGGGTGTCCCAGTCCTCGCCGACGGTGACGGCGTGCGCCAGTCCGATGCTGCCGGCGCCGATCAGCGCGACGCCGGCCACTTCCGGCACGATCCGCACCCCCAGCTGGATCGACTCGGCGAACAGCGCCCAGCCGAGCGCCACGCTGGTCAGCGCGTCGCCGAGGGTGAGGGCGGGCTGGGACGCCGCCAGCGAACCGGCCCGGAAGGCGCCCTGCAACAGCAGGAAGGCGATGAGACCGGCGCCGGCGGTCGCGTACGTCGACCAGTAGGTGAACAGGGCGCCGGGCCCTTGCGCGAGCCGGCCGACGGCCTGTTTGAGCAGCGCGGCGGTGGTGGCGAAGGACACGGCGGCGGCGAGGCCGAGCAGCGCGGCCCGGGCCGGCCCCCGCGCCGGGCGGGCGAGCAGCACCAGCAGGACGACGGCGCAGGCCGCGGCGCCGCCGCCCAGCAGCCAGGAGCCCGGCCGGGCGGCGGAGCGACCCTGGGACGGCGCGGCCGACACGAGGAAGAGGGCCAGTCCGGCGGCGAGGGCGGCGAACGCGAGCCAGGTGCGCCGGTCCGGGCGGCGCCGGAAGACGGCGCTGCCGACGAGCAGGGTGAACAGCAGCTCGGCGGCGAGCAGCGGCTGGACCAGGGACAGCCCGCCCACCGCCAGGGCCCAGCCCTGGAGCACCGAGGACAGCATGAGCAGCCCGAGACCGCCCAGCCAGTCCGGGCGCCGCAGCATCCGGCCGAGCCCGTGCGCGGCCCGCCGCGCCGCGCCGGCGTGCTGCTCCGGTCCGTCGCCCTCGGTCCGGGCGGCGGCTCTGCGCTGGAGCACCGAGGCGGACGCGTTGGACAGGGCCGCGAGCAGCGCCAGCACCACCGCGAGGGCGACCACGGCGGCTCACCCGAAGCGGGCGGCGAGCCGCCGGTAGGGCCCCGGCGCGGCGCCCCGGAGCCGGGCGGGGAGCCACAGCCAGCGGGGCACGTACACCTCGTCCCGGCCGTGGCGGACGGCGGTCCAGACGGCGTCCGCCACGCGTTCGGGCGGCACGGGCCTGGGCCACGCCCTGCGGTACGGGGCGCCCCGGCGCTGGAAGAAGGGCGTGTCGACGACGCCGGGGACGACGAGGGTGACGCCGACCCCGGTGCCGCGCAGTTCGTAGCGCAGGGCGTCGGCGAAGCCGGCCAGGGCGGCCTTGGTGGCGGAGTAGACGGCCTCGCCGCGTACGGCGACGCTGCCCGCGACGGAGCCGAGCAGCACGACCCGGCCCGTGCCGGCGGCGACCATGTGCGGCAGCAGACCGCGCACCAGGTGCACGGTGGCGAGCAGGTCGATGCCGACGAGTTCCTCGATGCGCGGGCGCGGCATGCCGGTGAAGTCCCCGGCCCAG
Source organism: Streptomyces sp. NPDC127190 (assembly GCF_042672505.1). NCBI lineage: Bacteria > Bacillati > Actinomycetota > Actinomycetes > Kitasatosporales > Streptomycetaceae > Streptomyces > Streptomyces sp. NPDC127190. The sequence continues at coordinate 75,869 of NZ_JBHXVE010000030.1, read as the reverse complement.
CCGATGCCGGCGGCCGCCACCAGCAGGTCGACACGGCCGAGCAGGTCCAGGGCGGTCTCGGTCAGCCGGCGGCTCGCGTCGGCCCCGAGCAGGTCCAGGGGTGCGGCCACCCCCGAGACCTGGTCGGCCAGCTGCTCCAGTCGGGGGATGTCACGCCCGTTCAGCACCAGCCGCCAGCCGCCCTCCGCCGCCAGCCGGCGGGCCACGGCCGCGCCGATCCCGGACGAGGCGCCGGTCACCAGGGCCGTGCCCCCGCCGCCGGCCCGGTCCCCGGCGGGTCCGGGCGCGGGGCCCGCCCACGGGACGGACACCGCGCCGGGCCGGGCACCGTGCGGCGGTCCTGCGGGTGATGCGGCGTGGGACATGGTGACGACCTCACAGCGACGGTGAGCCGGATCGGCTTCGGGGCCGAACCCTCGCGGTGTATCCAGGGCGCCACATCCTGAAACACCGCGCACGCGGAAGTCCCGGCCCGGCCGGAAACCCGGAACCCGGGCACGCTTGGGGCGGCCCCTGCGGGTGACTCGCAGAACACCAGACGGCGCAAGCCGACGACTACGGAAGGAGACGCCATGTCCGGCGGGGAGGACCGCGAGGAGCGGCCCGAGACGGCTCTGGAGCAGGTGCTGCGTGAGGTGGAGGAGGCGGAGAAGCGCGACGAGGAGGGGCGCGGCGGCGGCGAGGCCGCGGACGCGATCACCCCGAACGTCCGGGCGCAGGAGGAGTCCGAGGGCGAGTGAACGGCCGGGCGTGCCGCCGTACCGGCGCGGCGCGCCGTCCGCCTGCCCGGGCGCGCCGCCGCGCCGGGCCCGGATCCCGGAGCCGCGCGGTTTCCCGCGCGCCCCGGGGCAGGCATCGCCCCGCCGCGGGTACCCGTGCCGCGTGAACGACTACGACCACCCTCGCGGAGCCCCGCTGCCGACGCCCCGGGGACCGCTGTCCGCAGCGGTCACCGCATATCTGCGCGGTACCGGCCCGCTCCCCCACCCGTCCGACGCCGGGGCCGCGGACCCCTACGGCGACGATCTCCAGCTCGCCCTGTACCTCTGCTATGAGCTGCACTACCGCGGCTTCGCCGGTGTCGGGCCCGCCTTCGAGTGGGACCCGGCGCTGCTGGCCGTCCGCGGTGCGCTGGAGCGCCGCTTCCTGTCCGCGCTGCGGGCCGACACGCCGGTCCACGCGAGCCCCGAGGAGGCGCTCGGCGCGCTGCTGGTCGAGCCGGCCGAGGGCACCGGTGTCACTCATTTCCTGTGCGGTGAGGGCGAGTTGTGGCAGCTGCGCGAGTACGCGGCACAGCGCTCCCTGTACCACCTGAAGGAGGCCGACCCGCACGCCTGGGTGCTGCCCCGGCTGTGGGGCCGGGCGAAGGCGGCGATGGCGGCGGTGGAGTACGACGAGTTCGGCGGCGGCCGGGCCGAGCGGGTCCATGCCCGGCTGTTCGCCGAGCTGATGACGGACCTGGGGCTGGACCCCTCCTACGGCCGCTATCTGGACGCGGCGGGCGCCGAACTGCTGGCCGTGGTCAATCTGATGTCCCTGTGCGGACTGCACCGCGCGCTGCGCGGGGCGCTCGTGGGGCACTTCGCCCAGGTGGAGATCACCTCCTCGCCGGGCTCCCGCCGGCTCGCCGAGGCGATGCGCCGTACCGGTGCCGGTCCGGCCGCGGAGTTCTTCTACGACGAGCACGTGGTGGCGGACGCGGTGCACGAGCAGGTCGTACGGCACGAGGTGATCGGCGGACTGCTGGAGGAGGAACCGGAGTTGGCGCCGGACGTGGTCTTCGGCATCGACGCGACCGAGTACCTGGAGGACCGGCTGGCCCGGCGGCTGTTGCCGGCGTGGCGGGCGGGACGGTCCTCGCTCCGGGTGCCGCTCGGGACGGCGGAGGTGTCCCATGGTTCCTGAGGACACGGGTACCCGGGCGGGGTGACAGCTGTGGTACTGCCGGGTGTGTACGCCCCGCAAGACGATACGGAGCTGCTGGCCGCGGCCCTGCACGCGGAGCACCTGGCGCCCGGCGCCCGGGTGCTCGACGTGGGGACCGGCAGCGGTGTGCTGGCCATCGAAGCCGCCCGGCGCGGTGCCGAGGTGACCGCGGTGGATGTGTCCCGGCGGGCGGTGTGGACGGCGCGGCTGAACGCCCGGCTGAGCCGGCTGCCGGTGCGGATCCGGCGCGGCAATCTGTTCGGGCCGGTCGAGGGCCGTACCTACGACCTGATCCTGACGAATCCGCCGTACGTGCCGGCGCCCGGGCCGGGGCGACGGCCGCGCGGCCGGGCGCAGGCCTGGGACGCGGGCCCGGACGGGCGGCGGCTGCTGGACCGGATCTGCCGGGACGCACCGGTGCTGCTGCGCCCGGGTGGCGTCCTGCTGATCGTGCACTCGGCGCTCAGCGGCCCCGAGCGCACTCTGGAACTGCTGCGGGCGGAGCAGCTGAAGGCGGCGGTGGTCCGGCGGCGCTGGATCCCGCTCGGTCCGGTGCTGCGGTCCCGGGAGGACTGGCTGCGCCGGCGCGGTCTGCTCGCCCCGTCCGACGAGCTGGAGGAGCTGGTGGTCATCCGTGCCGAACGAGTCTGCTGACGCACCCCGTCGGATCACTGTGCGGCGGCGCGGGCCGCTGCTGGTCGAGGGGCCGGTGGAGGTGGAACTGGAGGACGGCACCACGGTCCGCTCGGACCGCTTCCGTGTCGCTCTGTGCACCTGCCGCCGCAGCCGCCGCTACCCATGGTGTGACACGAGCCACCGGCGCTCGGCCTGAGCACCGGTTGAAACCTGTTGTTTTTCAGCCGCTCCCCGGGAGGCCCCCCACGGGCCTGCCCGGGGAGCGGCTCTGTGCCCGGAATCCGGCGGGAGGCCCCACTCCTCCCGTCGGTTCCGGTGCGAGATCGCAGGTTCCCCGTTCCAGGGGGCCGCACTCCCCAGTTGCGGTCCTGATCCGGTGTATACGGCGAAGCCGTGCGATCCCGGTCTCTAGGCGTGCGCTACCGCTCCGCTCAGAAGGCGAAGAGGCTGCCGCCGGCGACGTCCCGCATGCACGTGTTGCCGAAGGTGTGCTCGTAGGAGACGCGCTTGCCCTGCCAGATGCCCTGCACCGTGACGACGACGGGGTCGTACAGCTTGGTGCACCAGATGTCGCCGCGGGCCTTCAGGGCGCTCGGGTCGCCCCCGGCGTCGCGCAGCTCGGCGCAGGCGGCGGCCGGGTCCGGGTGGGTTCCGGTGGCCCCGGGGGCGCAGGAGAGCGTGACGGCGCGCTCGGGTGTGGCCGTGACCGCGTCGCTGCCGTGGCCGGTGGTGAGTACCAGGGCCGAGGGCGCGTAGAGCGACGACGGGGCGGCGCCCGGTGCAGCGACGGCGGCCCCGGTCAGGGGTCCGCAGACGGCGGCGGCCGTGAGGCCGAGGGCCGCTGCCCAGCGCGCGGTGGTTCGCATTGTGTGCATCCTTCCGCTCGAACAACAGTTGCCGGCTCCATCCCGGTCGGGCTCCGGAGCGGCGAGCGCCACTCTGCCGAGTCCGGCGTCGAAACTCACATCGACCGCATAGGTTTCAGTAACCTTTCGTGTTGTATCAGTGGCGTGAAGTCACGGAAATCGAACGCCGTGACCCCGGAACTGAGCGGCTCCCGCTCCTCGGGCATGGTCGAATGGCTGAAAAGCACCGCTTAGTTAATCGTCCTGAAACATTCCGGCGGCGAGGCCGCCAACCCCCTTGATGACTCCTCGTGTTCACTAAGTGATCACCCGCAGCGGAGCCGTCTGCTACTCGCCGGTATCGTCTGCGCCGCACGCGTACGCAGGGACGAGCGGCGGGAGGCACGGATGGCCAAGCACTGGGCGGACTTCCAGTACGAGATCTATCTGAACGGGATGACAGGCGCCGTGCCCCGGCTCCCCACCGACCTGACCCGGCTGGAGGAGCTGGCGGAACACCGGCTGGGGCCGGGCCCGGTGGGCTATGTGGCGGGCAGCGCGGGTGACGGCAGCACGGCCCGCGCCAACCGCGCGGCCCTGGCCCGGCGCCGGATCGTGCCGCGCATGCTGCGCGATGTGCGCGAGCGGGACCTGTCGGTCGAGGTGCTGGGGCGGCCCCTGCCGGCGCCGCTCGCGCTGGCCCCCGTCGGAGTGCTGTCGATCATGCACCCGGACGCCGAGTGCGCGGCCGCGCGGGCGGCCGCCACGCAGGGTGTGCCGTACATCCTGTCGTCGGCGTCCAGCACACCGATGGAGCAGGTCGCGGAGGCGATGGGGGACGCCGAGCGGTGGTTCCAGCTGTACTGGGGCAAGGACCGCGAGGTGACCCGGAGCTTCCTCGCCCGGGCGGCGGCGGCCGGGTTCTCGGTGCTGGTGGTCACGCTGGACACCCCGCTGCTGTCCTGGCGGCCGCGCGATCTGGACCAGGCGTATCTGCCGTTCCTGCACGGGGTCGGCACCGCCAACTACTTCACCGACCCGGCCTTCCGTGCGGGGCTCGCCAAGCCGGTGCACGAGGACCCCGACGCGGCGGTACGGCACTTCCTCGGCCTGTTCGGGGACCCCGGCCACACCTGGCCCGACCTGGCGTTCCTGCGGGAGCACTGGGACGGCCCCATCGTCCTCAAGGGGGTGCTGCACCCGGACGACGCCCGGCTCGCGGCGGACGCCGGGATGGACGGGGTGGTCGTCTCCAACCACGGCGGCCGGCAGGTGGCCGGCTCCGTCGCGGCCGCCGACGCGCTGCCCGGGGTCGCGGACGCGGTCGGCGACCGGCTGACGGTGCTGTTCGACAGCGGGGTGCGCACCGGCGACGACGTCTTCAAGGCCCTCGCCCTCGGCGCGCGGGCGGTGCTGCTGGGCCGGCCGTACGTCTACGGGCTGGGGCTGGACGGGCAGGCGGGTGTGGAGCATGTGATCCGGTGTCTGCTGGCGGAGCTGGACCTGACTCTCGCCCTGTCCGGCCACACCCGCCCGGGGACGGTCTCGGCGGCGGACCTCGTCACGGACCCCGCCTGACCCTCACCCCTGCCAGCGCTGCCCGGCGGACCGGTCCCGGACCTTCACCACGAGGTCGGCGCCCACCTGCCCGCCGGCGGTGGCGAGCGCGAGGGTCCGGTCCCAGCGGGGCACCAACTCGCCCTGGGCGGTGAGGTCGTACCGTACGTCGTCGGCCCGCCGGGAGTCCGGGCCGGCGCAGGTGCCGAGGATGACCACACCGGCGTCGGCGTGCGAGTCCAGACACAGGTCCGGGCCGCCCGCGCTGCGCAGCAGCCCGTCGGTCTCGTACGTCCACTGCTGGGTGGCCACCGCCGAGCAGCCGGCCAGCACCGCGCCCGCACCGGCCTTCGGCGTGCCCTTGATGTCCAGGCACAGCCCCGCGGCGGCGTTGCGCAGCCGGGTGGGCCGCCCGGTGACGGGCAGGGTCGTGGAGGTGACCGGGGACCGCATGCCGGTGGCCGGGACGGCGCTGGTGGAGGCCACGGGATCGGTGCCGTCGCCGCCGTCCGGCCACACACCGACCGCCAGAACGGTCGCGAGCAGCCCGGCCGAGACGACACCGACTCCGGTGAGCAGCGTCCGCACGGACAAGGCCGCCCCGGCCGCCGGAAGGACCGCCCGCTCCCGCGCGGCCCACGGCCCACCCCGTGGCCTGACGACCCCACGGAGCCCCAGGACGCCCGCCCGCCGCGAGCCACCGGCCCCCCTCGCCGAACCCCAACCCGAACCCCGACGGCGCCGGCCACCCGCCCGGCCTGGCACCCCGGCCCCGAAAGCGGCTCTCGGATCTCCCGGACCAGCACCACCCGGTACCCGCGACCCGGAAACCGGCAACAAACCCCCCACACCCCCGAGGGCCCCGACCCCGGAAGCCTCCGACGGCCCGCCGGACCCAGGAGCAGAGCCCGGAAACGGCCCGAAGAGATCACGGCCGTCCACCCCGCCAGGCACACCAGACCCGGGCCCCTCGAACAGCCCCCCAAACCCCCCATCACCACTACGGACCGGAGCACCGGGCCCCGGCGCGGAATTCGGCAGCGGAGCCGGAGGCGTACCGCCGGGATCGAGGCCGTCCGCCGCGCCCAAGGCACCGGATCCCGGGAGTGGATCACCGGGATCGCGGCCGTCCGCGCCCCGCCGGGTGAAGGGCGACGCGCCCGGCAGTCGGCCGCCGAGAGCGCGGGTGCGGCGCCGGGCCGGGGGCAGGGTGGCGCGGGCCAGCAGGCCCGGCTTTCCGCGGCGGGCGCCGGTGGAGCGGCGGCCGGGGGCCGGACCGCGGCCGGGGCGGGAGTCCAGGTAGCGGCGGGCGCCCCAGCCGAGGACCGCCTCGGCGAGCAGCAGACCCAGGGCGGCGTCCGCGTGGCCGAGTTGCTCGGCGGCGTGCCGGCAGTAGGCGCAGCCGGCCAGGTGGTCCTGGACGTCGGGCAGCAGGGCGCCGCCGCGCCGGATCGGGATGTCGAGCAGCCGGTTGTAGTACCGGCACTCCTGGCCGGGCGCCAGTTCCCGGTGGGCGCGCACCAGCCCGTCGCGGAATGCGTCGCGGGCCTGTGCCTGCGCGGCCGCCGCACTCTCGGGGCCGATACCGAGCAGCAGGGCCGGCACTGCGATCTCCTCGGCCTCGACCTCGGTGTGCCACAGCAGCGTCTGTTCCAGCCGTGGAAGGCCGTGGAAGGCGCGCCCGGAAAGCGCCCGGTTCTCAGGGGTCAGCGTCTTCGCGGCGCGCATGCCACGGCCTCCGGCGGGCTTTCCGAGTCCGGGCAGTACGGCGGTGATCCGGTCGGCTCCGGACCAGTTCACGACCGTGTCCCGGACGGCGACGAGCAGCCGGGGGCGCAGCGCCTCGGCGGGTTCGCCGAGGGCGAGCCGGTCGAGCACCTGGTGGAAGGCGGTGGCGGTGACCATGTGGGCGAGGGTGCCGGAGCCGGCCAGGCAGACGACCGCGTAGTCCTGGGCCGGCTGCCAGTGCCGGGCCATCAGGAGGGCGGTGCACCGGGCGGCCTCCGCGTCGGAGCCGGCGCGCAGCGGGCCGGCGAGGAACTCGTCGGATTCCCCGGGGACTTCGCCGGGTGGCGGATAGGGCGGGCGAGGGGGGTGGGGGGTGTGCACTGAACGGATTCCTTTGTGGCGTGCGGGTGCGCTGGCGCGTTTCTCCGTGTCGCGCGGGGAGGGAGGGAAATACACCGGCACCCGGCCGGTCCGACTACTCCGACTACCTCAACTGCCTTGCTCATTACGGCACTTGACCCGCGCACGGACCGTGCAACCTTTGCACAACCTACTCACGGGCAACAAGGCACTCGAACAACATCGACAGCTTTGAAGGAAAGTCAGAAGAAGGTGGACGCAATCGGTCCCCTCCCGCCCTTTTCCCATTCCGCACGCCCCGTGTGAAACCCGCGCACCCACCGGCCGTTCGCGCACGGTCCCCGCACGCACCCCACGGTGGTCCACTGGATGCCGCGGCCCCGTCCGGGGGGCGGGGGGGGGCGCCCGGCGCGGGGGGGCGCCCCCCCCCCCCCCCGCGCCGGGCCGGGGGGGGCGGGAGTAGGGGGACAGGCAAGGGGGGGGCGCCGGCG
>NZ_JBHXVE010000030.1:0-68316 GCF_042672505.1 Streptomyces sp. NPDC127190 | reverse complement strand
CCGGCCGGTGCGCGCCCGGCCCCCGCCCGCCCCCCCGGGTGGTCCCGGGGATGCCGCGGCCCCGGCGGCCCCCGGGCGGGCGGCCCCGGCGGCTCCCCCCGCCGGCCGGGCGGACCGGTTCCGTGGGCTCAGATCTGCCAGGAACGGAGCCGGTCGGCCGCGCCGTACACATCGGCCTTGCCGGACATCAGGTCCCGGGCGAGGTCGACGAGCGCGCCGTAGGGCGGGTCGATGCCGACGCCGCTCACGAACATGTACGACACGGCGGTCGCGCAGGCGAAGCGCGCGTTGGCCGCGGGCAGCGGCTTGAGCACGGCGAGGGTGTGCAGCAGGGCGGCGGCGCGCCAGGCGGGGTCGGAGTCGACGCCGAGCCGGGGCGGGTCCACCCGGTGCCGGGCGACGGCGGCGACCAGAGCGGAGAAGTCGTCCACCGCCGGCTGGTCGGGCAGGACCTCCTCATGGCGCTGGAGCAGCCACGGTACGTCGATGTGGATGACTGAGGGCGGCATCACTCAGGCGGCCTCGCCCTTGGCGGGGGGCTCGTCGTCGGGGAAGGCCTCCGCGAACTCCTCGGCGTGGGCGATGAAGAAGCTGCGGAACGCCTCCGCGCCCTCTTGCAGGGCCCGGTGCCGGGCGATGTCGGCGGCGGCGGCCTCCCGCACGAGGGCCTTCATCGACGTACCCCGCTCCTTGGCGATCTGCCGCAGGTCCTCAAGTTCCCGCTCACTGAACTCCACATTGAGAGCTGGCATGCCCCTCACGGTACCGCGCGGGTACTCGACCGTAAATATGCCCAGGTCAGAGCATTCCCTACGCGGTACCTCGGAAGCGGGCCCTCAGACGTCCAGGCGGCTGATGCGCACCGCTCCGCGGGCCTCGCCGGGGTGGGCGCTGGTCAGCGTCAGCCGCACGCGCGAGCCGCGCACCGCGTCGAAGGTGATCACGGTCGGCTCGTCCGAGGCCGTGGCCCAGTCCGTCCTCGCGCCGGTCACCGGCGCATAGGCCTGGCCGTCCCACACCGCGACCGCGACCTCGGCGGGCAGGGTGTGGCCGGTGTCGACGGTGAAGGAGACGGCCACCCGGTCGACCGTGCGGGCGCGCCCGAAGTCGACCGACACCCAGTCCCGCGCGCGGGCCCCGGTGAAGGCGGGCAGCAGGGCGGTGGCCGACTTGGCGAAGGCGTTGGACCAGCCGGTGGCCGGGTCGCCGTCCAGCATGGCGGCGGCCAGGGTGTCCGGCCGGCCCGAGTAACTGGCGTCCGCGCAGGGGTGGTCCGGCGGCTTCGGGGGGTCGGGCAGGAAGACCGGCGCGGCGGTACGGGCGGTCGCGCGGGCCGGGGTGGCGGGCACCCGGACGGTGCCGGTGCGCAGGCCCTCCACCCGGGCGGTGACCTTCAGCAGGCCCGGCGCGGTGCCGGCCCGGACGATGGCGAGGGCCTTGCCGTGGAAGGCGGTGCGGGTGCTGGCCTGGTAGCGCTCGGCGCTCTCCTCGCGGCCGTTGTCGACGCCGGCCAGTGCTCCGCCGCTCACGTCGAAGGTGATCAGGTGCTCGGCGTCGGGCACGACCACGCCGTGCGCGTCGACGATGTCGGCGGTGACGAAGACCAGCGAACGGCCGTCGGCGGGGACGGAGGGGCGGTCGGCGGTCAGCCGTACGGCGTGCGGGGCGCCGGCCGTGCGCAGCACATCGGTGGCGACGACGGCGCCGTCCCTGCGGGCCACCGCCTTCAGCTCCCCCGGCTGGTAGGGCACCTTCCAGCTGAGATGCAGCTTGCCCGCGCTGCCGTTGGGGCTGGTGTAGCTGCCCGGGTAGGGGCCGTCGGTGAAGGTCTTGTCGTCGCCGGTGGGCTCGGTGGTCTCCAGGTACGCACGCCCGTCGGTGGTCCTCTTGACGTCGAACTCCCGGACGCCCAGGGACCGCCCGTTGAGGAACAGCTCGACGGACGGCACGTTGGCGTACGCCCAGACCTCGACGGTGTCGCCGTCCTCGTGGTTCCAGGTCATCGGCAGCAGATGGACCATGGGCTCGCTCGTCCACTGGCTCCGGAACAGGTGGTACATGTCCTTCGGGAAGCCTGCCGTGTCCACCGCGCCGAAGAAGGACGCCTTGACCGGGAAGACGTCGTACGGGGTCGGCTCGCCGATGTAGTCGATGCCGGACCACAGGAACTGGCCCGCGAACCACCTGCGGTCCCGGTCCTTCTTGTGGCCGTACTCGCCGCTCATCGTCCAGGAGGCGAGGTTGTTGTCGTAGGAGGAGGTGGCGCGCCGGCCCGGGGTGTGGTTCTCGCCGGTGTTGAGGTGTTCCGGCTCCTGGTAGGCGCCCCGGGTCGAGGTCTCCGAGGAGGACTCGGACTCGAAGAGGAACAGGTGGGGGTACGCGGCGTGCAGGGCGTCGACCGACTTGGCCGTGTTGTAGTTCAGGCCGAGGCCGTCGAGCTTGGCGAGCATGCGGTCGGCGGCGGAACCGGGGGCGGGCACGCCGTGGTACTTGTTCGAGCCGATGACCACCGGGCGGGTGTCGTCGGCGGCCTTGATGGCGCCGATGATCCGGTCGGCCATGGCGAGTCCGGCGGTGGAGGTGGAGTCGGGGATCTCGTTGCCGATGGACCACAGGACGACGGCGGGCGAGTTGCGGGCGGCGAGGACCATCTCGGTGGCGTCCTTCTCGCACCACTCGTCGAAGAACCGGCCGTAGTCGTACCGGGTCTTGCCGGTGCGCCAGCAGTCGAAGGCCTCCACCATCATCACGATGCCCAGTTCCTCGCAGACCTGGATCATCTGCGGCGAGGGCGGGTTGTGCGAGGTGCGGAGGGCGTTGACCCCCATCGATTTCATGATCGTCATCTGCCGGCGCACCGCGTCGAGGCTGATCGCCGCGCCGAGGGCGCCCTGGTCGTGGTGGAGGTCGACGCCCTTGATCTTGGTGTGGCTTCCGTTGAGGGAGAAGCCTTCGTCGGGGTCGAAGCGGTAGCTGCGGATGCCGAACGGGGTGCGGAAGGTGTCGGTGGTGCGGCCCGCGACGCGCAGTTCGGTGTGCAGGGTGTAGCGGTGCCCGGGGGTGGCGAAGTCCCAGAGCCGGGGCTGTTCGACGGTCAGTTCATGGGACTCGACGGCCTGGCCGGAGACGGTGACCGTGGTGGCGGTGCGGGCGACCGGGCGACCGTCGGGGTCGGTGATCCGGGAGACGACCTCGGCGTCGGCGCCGGTGCCGGACTCGTTGCGCACCTCGGTGCGCACCCGTACCAGCGCCCGCTCGGCGGAGATCTCCGGGGTGGTGACCCAGGTGCCCCACCGGCCGACGTGCACCGGTTCGGTGATCACCAGCCGGGCCTCGCGGTAGATGCCGCTGCCGGAGTACCAGCGGCTGCTCGGCAGCCGGTTCTGGACCTTGACCGCGAGGACGTCGGGGGTGCTGCCGTCGGTGTGCACCAGGTCGGTGATGTCGAAGGCGAAGCCGGTGTAGCCGTAGGGGTGGCGGCCCAGCTCGGTGCCGTTGCAGTAGACGTACGAGTCCATGTAGACGCCGTCGAACTCCACCGAGATCCGCTTGCCGGCGCAGCCGGGCGGCAGGGTGAAGGCCAGCCGGTACCAGCCGAGGCCGCCCGGGAGGAAGCCGGTGCCGCTGGTGGTGCCGTGGTCGGTGGTGGGGGTCTGCTCGATGCTCCAGTCGTGCGGGACGGCGACCTCCCGCCAGCCGGAGTCGTCGTATCCGGGATCGGCGGCCTGCGCGTAGGCGCCGGTCGGGTCGGTGATGCCGTCCGGGCTGACCAGCGCGAAGCGCCAGCCGTCGCGCAGCGGCACGGTGTGGCGCGCGGCCGCGGCGGCCGGATGCGCCTCGGGGGCGGCCGCGGCCGCCGGACTGCTCAGGAGTGCTCCGGCCGCTGGTGCTGCCGTGGCGGCGACCAGAACCGATCTGCGCGTGACCGTCATGGGCGGCTCTCCCTCATAGGGCCCAGAAGTACTCACAACTGATCGAGAACAAACAGATTCTGACGGTCGCCCACACACGATCGTCAAGGGTCCGGAGCCCTGTGTCGGTCCCCGCGGCCGGGATCGGCCGGATTTCCCGCGTGACCGTGTTCGACCCACGGGCCGGCCGGCCGGGGGTTGCGGTTCACGGACGTGCGCGAAGCACTACGCTGGAACTCAAGTGGTGCCACCTGTTCACTGTGAGTGTGCGCTTGGGAGCGGCGACGATGAGCCGGGTCTATCCGTTCGACGACGCGGCGACGGCCCGGGCTGTCATCGATGACGACGGAACGCTGGTGGAGTGGAACGAAGGCGCGCGACGCCTGCTCGGCCACTCCCCGGAAGCCGTCCTGGGCCGGCCCGCCGCCGGGCTGCTGGCCGGGGACGGCCGCCCTGCCCCGCCCAGCGGCCCCCGCTGGCACGGCGAGGTCGCTCTGCGCCACCGCGACGGCCGTACCGTCTCCGTCTGGCTGCTCGCCCACCGCCGGCCGCCGAGCGACGGCCGCCCGGGCGACTGGCTGGTGGTCACCCCGCTGACCGGCCGGCGCCCGTCCGGCGCCGACGACCCGCTCGCCGAGGCCGGCCTGGTCCAGTCGCCGTGCGCCATCGCGGTCTACGACGAGCGCTTGCGACTGTGCCGGATGAACGACGCGATGGCCGAGGTCATCGGCCTGCCCGAGGAGCGGGTGCGCGGGCTGCGGCTCGCGGAGATCGGCGGCAGGCCGCAGAGCGCCGAGCTGGAGGCGGGCCTGCTCCAGGTGCTGACCACGGGCCTGCCGCTCGATCTCCAGACCTTCATGCGCACCGGCGGCGAGGACCGGGCGCACGCCTGGCTCGCCCGGATGGCACCGGTGCGCGACAGCGGGGGGCGGGTGCGCGGGGTGTGCCTGGCCGCCCACGACGTCACCGACAACTACCGGGCGCGGCAGCGGCTCCAGCTGGTGAACGAGGCGAGCGTACGCATCGGCACCACCCTGGACGTGGGGCGCACGGCCCAGGAACTGGCCGAGGTCTGCGTGCCGGCGCTCGCCGACTTCGTCACCATCGACCTGCTGGACCCCGAGGAGTACGGCGGTGAGCCGCCGGCCCGTGTGACGGCGCCGGTGGTGCTGCGCCGCGCCGCCCACAGATCGGTCCTGGAGGGGGCGCCGGAGGCGGTGCTGAAGCCCGGGCAGACCGAGGAGTACCCGGCCGGCTCCCCGCAGGCCGACTCACTGACCGCGGGCCACACGATCATCGCCTCGGTGGCCGCGGGCGAGATGGCCTCGTGGCTGACCTGGAACAGCGCGCGCGGTGAGCGGGTGCGCACCTTCGGCATCCATTCCTCGATGTCGGTGCCCGTCCAGGCCCGCGGGCTCACCCTCGGCGTGGCGGTCTTCACCCGCCACCGGCGGCCGGACGGCTTCACCGCGGACGACATGCTGCTGGCCGAGGAGATCACCACTCGCGCCGCCGTCTGCATCGACAACGCCCGGCGCTACTCGCGCGAGCGGGAGACCGCGCTCGCGCTCCAGCGCAGTCTGCTGCCCCGCTCGCTGCCGCACACGGCCGCCTTGCAGGCCGCCTCCCGGTATCTGCCGGCCGCCCGGGCCGGGGTCGGCGGCGACTGGTTCGACGTGATCCCGCTGTCCGGCATGCGCGTCGCCATGGTCGTCGGAGACGTCGTCGGGCACGGCGTCCAGGCCTCCGCCACCATGGGCCGGCTGCGCACCGCCGTACGCACCCTCGCCGACATCGACCTGGCCCCGGACGAGCTGCTCACCCACCTGGACGACCTGGTGCTGCGGCTGTCGGACGAGGCCGGCGGCGACGGCAGCCCCGGCGAGGTCGGCGCCACCTGCCTGTACGCGGTGTACGACCCGGTGTCCCGGCGCTGCACGCTGGCCCGCGCCGGGCATCCGCCGCCCCTGCTGCTGCGGCCCGGCGGCCGCCCCGAGCCGCTGGACCTGCCCGCCGGTCCCCCGCTGGGCCTGGGCGGTCTGCCGTTCGAGTCGGCCGAGCTGGAGCTGCCCGAGGGCACGGTGCTCGCCCTGTACACGGACGGTCTGGTGGTGTCCCGGGAGCGGGACGGCGACACCAGCCGGGAGCTGCTGACCGCGGCCCTGGCCGGCTACGCGGACTCGCTGGACGAGATCTGCGACCGGATCCTGCACGCCCTGCTGCCGTCGGGCAGTGCCGCCGACGACGTGGCGCTGCTGCTCGCCCGCACCCAGGGGCTGCCGGCCTCACGGGTGGCGACCTGGGACATCCCCGCGGATCCGGCACTGGTCGCGCCGATCCGCAAACAGGTCGCGGAGCAGCTGGACAGCTGGCAGCTGACCGAGGCCTCGTTCACCACGGAGCTGGTGGTCAGCGAGCTGGTGACCAACGCGATCCGGTACGGCTCCCATCCGATCCGGCTGCGGCTGATCCATGACGTGGCCACCCTGATCTGCGAGGTGTCCGACAGCAGCCACACCGCGCCGCATCTGCGGCGGGCAAAGACCTTCGACGAGGGCGGCCGGGGTCTGCTGCTGGTCGCCCAGCTGACGCAGCGGTGGGGCAGCCGGCACACCGCGGAGGGCAAGACGATCTGGGCGGAGCTGGCGCTGTTCGAGGAGGAGTGACTCAGCCGGCCGCGAGCCAGGCCCGTACCTGCTTGCGGGCCTCGTGCAGCCGGGACTTCAGGGTGCCGAGCGGGATGCCGACGCGCTCGGCGACCTCGGCGTACTCCAGCTGGCAGATGTCCCGGTAGACCAGCGGCGCCACCAGGTGCGGATGCTCCCGCTCCAGCCGGTCCAGCGCCTCCAGCAGGTCCACCCGGGACCCGGCGATGACGCTGGTGGTGCGCGGGTCGACGGCGTACGACGGCTCGATGGCGGTGGGCTGCTCGGCGGCCCGCCGCTTCAGCTCGCGGTACTTCTGCCGGCAGCAGTTGGCGACCACCGTGTACAGCCAGGTGCCGAACCGGCTGCGGCCCTCGAAGGCGGCGATGTGCCGGGCCACCTGTACCAGCACGTCCTGGGCGGCCTCCTCGGCGTCCTCCCGGCAGGGCAGGAAGCGCCCGCAGCGGCGGACGACCTCGGGCCGGATCTCGCCCAGCAGCCGGTCCAGGGCCGTGCTGTCGCCCGCGGCGGCACGCCGGGCGAGGTCCTCGATCGGCGCCTGGTCCTGCACGGAAGGGTCCACCTCTCAGTCGATCTCAGGGCAGGCATGATAGTCGTATGCACCCCCTGGAGCGGATCGGCCGCCACCGCCTCGAACGGCCGCTGGGCAGCGGCGCCTTCGCCACGGTCTGGCTCGCCCACGACGAGGAGCTGCAAGCCCCGGTCGCGGTGAAGGTCCTCGCGGAGAACTGGGCGCACCGGCTCGACATCCGGGACCGCTTCCTGTCCGAGGCCCGGCTGCTGCGCCGGGCCGGCTCCAGCCGGGTGGTGCAGGTCTACGACATCGGTGAACTACCCGACGGACGGCCGTACTTCGTGATGGAGTACGCCGCCGGCGGCACCCTCGCCGATCTGCTCACGGCCGGCCCGCTGCCGGTGCCCGACGCGCTGGTGCTGACCGCGGAGGCCGCGCGGGCGGCGGCCGCGCTGCACGAGGCCGGGATCGTGCACCGGGACATCAAGCCGACCAACGTGCTGCTGCACACCGCCCCGGACGGCTCCCGGCGGGTGCTGCTGGCCGACTTGGGGCTGGCGAAGAGTCTCGCGCAGGCCTCGGTGCTGACCCTGGCGGCGGGCTCGGCCGGTTACCGGCCGCCGGAGCAGGCGGAGCCCGGCGAGGGCATCGACGAGCGGGCCGACGTCTACAGCCTGGGCGCGGTCGGCTATGAGCTGGTGACCGGGACGGTGCCGGGTCCGCCGGGCAGGGTCGTACCGCCCCGGCGGCTGCGGCCGGACCTCGGCGAGGGCGTGGAGCGGGCGCTGCTGCGGGCGCTGGAGCCGGACCGGGCGCGGCGCTGGCCGGGCGCGCAGGCGTTCGCGGACGAGCTGGACCGGCTGGCGGCGGGCGACGGGCGGCCGGCCGGCGGGCGGCGGCTGGACGGGGTGCGCGGCCGGCTCAACACGGTGACGCTGGCCCTCGCCGCGGTGCTCACCGCGGCGGCGGCCGCGGTCACCGTGACGGTGCTGAACGGCCGCGGTGGCACGGCGGAGGCGGCGCGGGTCACGGACTCCACCGGGCGGATCGTCGTCCAGGTCCCGGCCGGCTGGAGCCGTCAGCTGCGCGACGCCGGCTGGGACCCGCGGGTCCTCGGGCTGACACCGGGGCACGAGCCGGCGCTGGTGATCGCCGACGACCTGACCCGCTGGACGGATCTGCGGGCCGCCGTGGACGGCGCGTTCGTCGGCGTCAGCGAGCACGGTGATGTCACCGCCCGGGTGAAGGCGCTCGCCCACGGCGGCTGCCGCTACACCGGCAGCCACGACTTCACCAGCGCCCAGTGGCACGGACTGGTGCGGGCCTGGAGCGGCTGCCCGGACGGCGGCTCGGTCACCGAGTCCGCGCTGACCCCGGCGGACGGCTCCGCGCAGCCGCAGGTGTATGTGCAGATACGCCAGCGGGGTGACGCGAACGCCACCGACGGCGTACTTCGCTCGCTGCGGGTGGGCTGAGACGTCGGCCGAAGGTCAAAGCGGGGAAAAGAACCTGGTGTGTCCCGAACTTTTCCGGCGGCGCGTGCATCGGAGTGTGGTGACGGCGCACCCGGCGCCGCAGGCACGCGGTGCATCGCGTGCCCCGACCCTCCAGGAGTGTTGAGCGACATGGTCTACACACCCCGGACCGCGCGGCACGGGGCCCTGCTCGTCGGCACGGTCGTCGCGCTGGGCCTGCTGACCGCCTGCGGCAACGACCACCAGGTCCAGCCCAGCAAGGCGGTCACCGCCTCCGGTACGGCCGCGCCCGCGACCGGCACCCCACAGGAACAGGAACCCGCCTCCGCGGCCGTCTCCGCACCCGCCGGGCACCCGGCGACGAAGCCCGCCCCGGCCACGACCGCTCCCCGGGCGAGCACGGCCCCGGTCGGCGGTACGACCACGGCCGCGACGAGCAGCCGTTGCCACACCTCCGAACTGCGCGCCTCCGTCGGCCGCAACGACCCGGGGGCCGGCCAGGAGAACTTCCCCGTGGTGCTCACCAACGGCTCCACCCGGACCTGCACCGTGCGCGGCTATCCCGGTGCCGCGTTCGTGGCCTCCGGCGGCACGCAGCTGGGCCCGGACCCCAAGCGCCAGTCGGGCTCGCCGGTCACGGTCACGCTCAAGCCGGGGCAGAGTGCCTGGGCGGGCCTGACCTTCTCCAACCCCGGGGTGAGCGGCGCGAAGACGGCCACCCCGGCCGCGCTGCTGATCACCCCGCCGGACGAGCGGGACCATCTGCGGGTGACCTGGACGGGCGGTGCGGTGCCGGTGTCCGGGAACGCCTCGTCGGTCTTCCTGTCCGTCCTCAGCCCCGGCACCGGCCCCTGACCGACCCCGCTCCGCCGGCCCCGCTGTCACCCCGTGGCAGCGGGGTTCGTCATGAGCGCGCCACAACTGTCACAGAACGGCAACAGGGCCGATCGGCCGCGATCTTTCCGCCGGACCCCGTCATCGAACCCGTCGACCGCACGGCGAAGAGGCCCCACGGGGGCCTTGACGAGGAAATTCGGGGAGAACATGAGCGGGATCTCACGCAGGCGGATGCTGACGGCGGGCGCTGCGGCGGGCGCCCTGGGCGCCCTGGCCGCCTGCTCGTCCGGCACCGGTCTGTCGGTCGACGGACCGGACTCGGGCAGCGGCAAGGGCACGGCACAGGCCCGCCCGGCGAAACCGATCGGCGACGGCTCCACCGCCGACACCGGACCCCAGCCGCACCAGCCGAAGCCCGAGCGGCTGAAGCCGGGCCAGAAGCCGCCGCAGTTCGTGGTGTTCTCCTGGGACGGCGCGGGCGAGCTGAGCAACAAGCTCTTCTCCAGGTTCCGGAAGGTGGCCGCCGACCACGGCGCCACGATGACCTTCTTCCTCAGCGGCATCTACACGCTGCCCGAGGCCAAGAAGGACCTGTACCGCCCGCCGCAGCACCCGGTCGGCGCCTCCGCGATCGGCTACCTCGCCGACCGGCACATCCACGCCACGCTCCAGCAGGTGCGGGCCGCCTGGCTGGAGGGCCACGAGATCGGCACCCACTTCAACGGGCACTTCTGCGGCGCGAACGGCGTGCGCAACTGGTCCCCGGCCGAGTGGCGCAGCGAGATCGACCAGGCGGTGGACTTCGTGACGAAGTGGAAGACCAACACCGGCTTCACCGACCTCGAACCGCTCCCCTTCGACTACCGCAAGGAGCTGATCGGCGGCCGCACCCCGTGCCTGGAGGGCCAGGCCAGTCTGCTGCCCACGGCCGCGGCGCTCGGCTGGAAGTACGACGCCAGTTCCCCCGGCGGCCTCCAGATCTGGCCCCAGAAGGTGCAGGGCGGCCGGATCTGGGACTTCCCGCTGCAATCCATACCCTTCCCCGGGCACTCCTTCCAGGTGCTGTCGATGGACTACAACATGATGTTCAACCAGTCCGGCGGCAATCCGAACGGCGACCGCGGCCAGTACGACGCCTGGCGCACCCAGGCCCGCGACGCCTATGTCGCCGGATTCCAGCGCGCCTACGACACCAACCGCGCCCCCTTCTTCATCGGCAACCACTTCGAGCGCTGGAACGGCGGCATCTACATGGACGCCGTCGAGGAGGCGATCGGGAAGATGGCCGCCCACGACGACGTGCGGTTCGTGTCCTTCAAGCAGTTGGTGGCGTGGCTGGAGGCGCAGGACCCGGCGGTGCTGCGCACGCTGCGCACCCTGGCGCCCGGGCAGGTCCCGGTGGGTGGCTGGGCGGAGTTCCTGGGCGCGGCGGGCAGCCGCAGTTCGTAGTTCTTTCACCTTCATCTGTTTTCATGGGCGGGCACCGACTGATCGTTTGTGGAAGGACCCGCCCTGAACACCCCCCTCGCCGAGGCCCTGTCCGCGATCCTGCTCGTGGCCGTACTCGTCTGGGCCGTGGTACGGCCCTTCGGGTGGCCGGAGGCGGTCATGGCCGTCCCCGCCGCCGGGATCGCGGTCGCCACCGGCGCGATCTCGCTGGACCACGCCCGGGCCGAGGCAGAACGGCTCGGGCCGGTCGTCGGCTTTCTCGCGGCGGTGCTGGTGCTCGCCCATTTCTGCGATGTCGAAGGGCTGTTCCAGGCCTGCGGGGCGTGGATGGCGCGGTGGGCGGCCGGGCGTCCGGTGCGGCTGCTGACGGCCGTCTTCGTGCTGGCCTCCGTCATCACCGCCGTCCTCAGCCTGGACGCGACGGTCGTGCTGCTCACCCCGGTGGTCTTCGCCACGGCCGCGCGGACCGGCGTACGGCCCAAGCCGCATGTCTACGCCTGCACCCATCTGTCGAACACGGCGTCGCTGCTGCTGCCGGTGTCGAATCTGACCAACCTGCTCGCGTTCGCGGCCAGCGGGCTGAGCTTCACCCGGTTCGCGGCGCTGATGGCGCTGCCCTGGCTGGTGGCGATCGGCGCCGAGTACGTGGTGTTCCGGGGGTTCTTCGGCCGTGACCTCGGGGCGGCGGCCCCCGCGGGCCGGGACACCGGCGAGGCGCCGTCCCTGCCGCTGTTCGCGCTGGTGACCGTCGGCTGCACGCTGGCCGGTTTCGTGGTGGCGTCGGCGTTCGGGGTGGAACCGGCGTGGGTCGCGGCGGCGGGCGCGCTGGTGCTGGCCGGGCGCTCGCTGGTACGGCGGAAGGCGACCCCGATGACCGTCGTCCGGGCGGCGGCGCCGTCCTTCCTGGCGTTCGTCCTGGCGCTGGGCATCGTGGTGCGCGCGGTCGTGGACAACGGGCTGGCGGACGTGCTCGGGAAGGTGCTGCCGGGCGGTACCGGGCTGCCGGCGCTGCTGGGCATCGCCGCGCTGGCCGCCGTCCTCGCGAACGTGATCAACAACCTGCCCGCGGTGCTGGTGCTGCTGCCGCTGGCCGCGCCGGCCGGGCCGGGGGCGGTGCTGGCGGTACTGCTCGGGGTCAACATCGGCCCGAACCTGACCTACGCGGGCTCGCTGGCCACGCTGCTGTGGCGGCGGATCGTGCAGCAGCACGAGCACGATGTGGATCTCGGGGAGTTCACCCGGCTGGGGCTGCTCGCCGTGCCGTCCTCGCTGGCCGTGGCGGTGGTGGCACTGTGGGGTTCGTTGCAGGTTTTCTGAGAGACGGTCCGGAATCTGGGAGGCCGATCCGATGCGTGTGATCGCCTGGCTGGTCGAGGGCACCTGGCCCGCCTGCGTGGACGCCGTGCGGCGGCACACGCCGGACGACGCCGAGGTGGTGCTGCTGCATGTCAGCGGGCCCGATGTGCCCGGGGTGGCGCACGGCGCGTTCGCCGGGCTGCTCGGCCGGGGACATCCGGAACGCGACCCGGGCACCCGGCTGGAGGCGCTGAGCGACACCTCGGCGGGCGAACTGCTCCGAGCGGCGGCCGAGCGGCTGGGCCGGCCCTGTGTCCGCGAGGAACACTCGGGCCGGGTGGAGCGGGAGGTCGTGGCCGCCGCCGAGGGCGCCGATCTGCTGGTCCTGGCCCGGGACGGGGACCGCTCCCGGCTCGGCCCGCACAGCCTGGGCCCGGCAGCCCGCTTCGCCGTCGACCACGCACCCTGCCCGGTCCTCCTGGTCTGGCCGGAACCCGCCCCCGACCTGTCCACGATGCCGCCCCCACCGCCACACCCCGGGCGCCATCCCCGCTGACGGGGTCTCGGAGGCCCGGGCCCCGAAGGTGGCGAGCCGAGGGCACTCGCCAGGGCCCAGGGCCCCGCTGACGGAATCCCGGCCGCCCCTACCCCGGAAGGTGACGAGCCGACACCGTCGGAAATCGGCCCACGTACGGGAACTCGGACGCCCACGAGCCGTGCCGGCGGTGCAGTGCGACCCCGAGGCCGCTGCGGCAGGGCCGTACCTGTGATGCGCGGGCGCCGAGGGCGGTGCGGTGCGACGTTCGCCCAAGCGGCCTGCCCAGTGCCGCCCGCCAGCCCGCACCGAGCCCCGGACCGGCCCACTACTCCAGTCCCGCCGACGAGCGGCCCAACGACGACGAGCCGGCCGTACCCGCCCAGCGGCCAAGGGGCCGCCGACGGGGACTCGAACGCCCACAAGCCGTGCCGATCGGAGCCGTGGCGCCTAAGGCCGCTGCGGCAGCGCCGACAGTGCTGCACCTGTCGTACGCGGGCGCCGAGGGCGGTGTGGTGCGACGTTCGCCCAAGCGGCCTGCCCAGTGCCGCCCGCCAGCCCGCACCCGCCCAGGACCGGCCCACTACGCCAGCCCCGCCGACGAGCGGCCCAACGACGACGAGCCGGTCGTACCCGCCCAGCGGCCGAGGGCCCGCTGACGGGGACTCGAACGCCCACAAGCCGTGCCGGCGGAGCCGTGGCGCCTAAGGCCGCTGCGGCAGCGCCGACAGGGCTGCACCTGTCGTACGCAGGCGCCGAGGGCGGTGCGGTGCGCCGTCGCCCAAGCGGCCTGCCCAGTCCCCCCCAGCCCGCACCCCCGCCCAGGACCGGCCCACTACGCCAGCCCCGCCGCCCGCCGGACACCGGAAGCCGCGTCAGCGGTGGTGACGCCGGCCGCCCCAGTGGCCGATGACGACCGACCGCGAGGGTGACGGTGACGGGGGTGTTGCGCTCGGCGTCGAGGAGGGGGGTGCGGCGGATGGTGTGCCGGGCTGCCGGGCGGTGCTCGGCGCGGGGGTGGGTGTGGTGTCGCTGGCCCAGTCGACGTTCCGCATCTCCAGCCGGGGCTTGGCGGTGTCGACGGACCAGCGCTGGGCGGCGCCCGGGGCGCGGGTCTTCACGACGAGGGCGCCGGAGCCGTCGGTGGCGGCCGGGGTGAGGGCGAGTTCCTCGTTCCAGCGGGGCAGCAGGGCGCCCTCGGCGGTGAAGTCGTAGCGGATGTTCCGGGCGGCCCGGCCGGTGGCCGTACAGGGGGCCAGGCGGACCGACCAGCTGAGGTGGGAGTCCAGACACAGGTCGGGGTCGGCGGCGTTGCGCAGGAGCCCGTCCGCCTCGTACGTCCACTGCTGGCTCGGTGCCGCGGAGCAGGTGGCGAGTTCGGTCTCGGCGCCGTCGACGGTCTTCGGGCCGGCCACGGCGATGCACAGGCCGGAGGCGAGACTGCGCAGGCGGCCGTGGAAGGTGCCCCGCCCGGCGCCGTTCGTACCCGCCCAGGAGGCGCCCGGTGCGCGAGAGCCCCCGCCGGGTGTGGGCGTGGCCGTGCCGACGGGGCCCGGTCCGGCGTCGTCCCCGGAGCCGAGCGCCGACCACAGCACCAGCGGCAGCACCACCAGGCCGCTGACGGTGACGGCGGCCAGGGCGAGATTGCGGCGTCGGGCACGCCGGGCGGCGCGGAGCGCGGAGCGTCCGGAGGCGGCCACCGCGCCCGGGGCCGAGACAGCGGCGGAACCGGCCGGCTCTACGGGGACGAGCGGGTCCGCCGGATGGTCTGGGCGGGCGAAGGACAGGAACGCCTCGCCGGGCGGGGGCGGGACGGCGGCCGGCGCCGGGGAAGGGGCGGTCGGCTGCTGGGCCCGGTGTGCACGGGACTCGTGGTAGGCGCGGGCGCCCCAGCCGAGGACCGCCTCGGCCAGCGCGAGCCCCAGACCCTGCTGGAAGACGGCGAGTTGGTCCGCGGTACGGGTGCAGTGGTCGCAGCCGGCCAGATGCTCGCGCAGGTCCGGGTCGAGGTCGGCCCCGCCGCGCCGGAAGGTGACGTCGAGCAGGCGCTGGTAGCGCAGGCACTCGGCCTGCGGGGCGAGTTCGCGGTGCGCCTGGAGGCACTCCTCCCGCAACCGCTCGCGCGCTCGCCGGAGTTCGATATCGATGTCCGCCTCGTCCAGGCCCAGCAGGACGGCGGGCACGGCCGGCGGATCGCCCTCGGCCTCGATGTGCCACAGCACGGTCCGCGCGGTCTGGGGCACCCGCTGGAACGCGCGGGCCAGCAGGCGCCGGCCCGGTGGCGGCAGCAGCCGGGCGGCGGCCCGCTCACCGGCGCCGGAGCGCAGCCCGGGGTGGAGGAGTTCCTGGCGGCCGTCGGCGTCCCATTCGGCCGCGATGCGCCGGACGGCGACGAGCACCCGGGGCCGCCAGGCCGCGGCCGGGCCGACCTGGCGCAGTGCCTCGCCGAAGAGCCGGGTGAAGGCGGCGGTGGTGAGCATGCCGGCGGCCCGCGGGCCCTCGGTGCACAGCCGGGCATAGGCGAAGGCCGCTTCCCAGTGCCGGTCGAGGAGTTCACCGACCGGATGGAGCGCGGGTGTCATACCCGACCATTTCTTCAGCTCCGCGCTGAGTTCGCCGTCCGACGGGTCTGCCTCGGGCACAGCCGCATTCCTCCAGACGTGATTCCGAAACAAGTCCATACCAATCGGTATGGGGAGGTGGTGAGGCAGCTCGAACGTCCACCTGAGGCGGCTCTTTTGAAGCGTGGGGGGTGTACGGGGAGCGGCCTGGCGCATACAGCGGGAATGTATGGTGCCTGCGCGCCGACAGCCGACACTTTCGCACAACCGCACACCGGGGAACAAGAGATCTTCCGTTTCTCGGCATTCCCCTCAGCTTCTTTCTTATAACGGCCTCTCATTGACATATTGTCAACGAATCGAATTCCTCCGCTCAGTGGCCGCTGACGGCGCGCGGGGTGTAGGGCCGCTCCAGCTCCTCGATCTCCTTCTCGGAAAGCCGGAGTTCGACGGCGGCCACCGCGTCCTCGATGTGCTGCGGCTTGGCCGCGCCGACGATCGGCGCGGCCACCGTGTCCTGGTGCAGCAGCCAGGCGAGGGCCACCTGGGCGCGGGGCACGCCCCGGTCCTGGGCGATCCGGGTGACGGCCTCGACGATGTCGCGGTCGCTCTCCAGGTACAGACGGCTGCCGAAGGCGTCGTTCGCGCTGCGCTCGGTGGCGGTTTCCCAGTCACGGGTGAGCCGGCCACGGGCGAGCGGGCTCCACGGCAGCACGCCGACGCCCTGGTCCGCGCAGAGCGGCAGCATCTCGCGCTCCTCCTCGCGATAGAGGAGGTTGTAGTGGTTCTGCATGGACACGAACTTCGTCCAGCCGTGCAGCTCGGCGGTGTACTGGGCCTTGGAGAACTCCCACGCGTACATCGAACTCGCCCCGATGTAGCGGACCTTGCCCGCCTTGACCAGGTCGTGCAGCGCCTCCATGGTCTCCTCGACCGGGGTCGCGTGGTCGTAGCGGTGGATCTGGTAGAGGTCGACGTAGTCCGTGCCGAGGCGGCGCAGGCTGTGGTCGATCTCGGTCATGATGGCCTTGCGGGACAGCCCGCGGCCGTTGGGGCCCGGCCGCGTCCGGCCGTGCACCTTGGTGGCCAGCACGATCTCGTCGCGCTGGGCGAAGTCCCGCAGAGCCTTTCCGACGATCTCCTCGCTGGTGCCGTCCGAGTAGACGTTGGCGGTGTCGAAGAAGTTGATGCCGGCCTCCAGCGCCTGCCGGATGAGCGGGCGGGACGCCGCCTCGTCGAGGGTCCACTCGTGGACACCGCGGTCCGGCAGCCCGTAGGTCATGCAGCCCAGACAGATCCGGGAGACGTCCAGGCCCGTCGAACCGAGCTTCACGTACTGCATCGCTGCTGCTCCTGCCTTCGCCGACGACGGTCAGGGCCGAGCCTACGACGCGGCGGGGGCGGATTTGACGGCGTGTGCGAGCAGAGGCTTTCATCCTGGAACGCGTCGCGCCGCCCGGCGTGCGCAGGAGGGAGCGGTTGTGCCCCCCAGGGGTGTTTCCCGCGCCGGCGCTGCGCGCAGGGCAGCCGGTGCCGCGGTGCTGGCCCTCGCCGTCGCCGTGCCGGCGCTGGCCGGCTGCGGGTCCGGCGGCGCAGGAGGCGGTTCTGCGCGGCCCGCCGCGGTCCGGCTGCCGCCCCGGCACGCCGGGTTCGACTACCAGATCGGCGGCGCCTATCCCCCGCCGGCCGGCGTCCGGATCGTCAGCCGCGACCGGTCCGACTCCCCCGCGCCCGGCCTGTACAACATCTGCTACGTCAACGCCTTCCAGGCCCAGCCCGAGGAGCGCGCCTCCTGGCCGGCCGATCTGCTGCTGCGCGACGCGCACGGCGAGGTCGTCATCGACGAGGACTGGAACGAGCCGCTGCTCGACCTGCGCACCCCGGCCAAGCGACAGCGGGTGGCCGCACGGGTGAACCGGTGGATCGACGGGTGCGCGCACCGGGGCTTCGACGCCGTGGAGCCGGACAACTACGACAGCTACACCCGCTCCCACCGGCTGCTCACCGCCGCGGACGCGATGGCGTACATGACCCTGCTGTCCCGGCACGCGCACGCCGTGCACCTGGCCGTCGGGCAGAAGAACACCGCCGAGCTGGCCGGGCAACGGCGGCGCGCCGGGCTGGACTTCGCGGTGGCGGAGGAGTGCGGGCAGTACGACGAGTGCGGGGTCTACGCCAAGGCCTTCGACGACCGGGTGGTGGACGTCGAGTACACCGACAGCGGACTGCGGGCGGCCGTCGCCGGGTGGGGCGGCCGGCTGAGCATCGTCCGGCGCGACCGGGATGTGTCCGTGCCGGGCAGTGCGGAATATGTCCGGAAGGCTCCGCGGGGCGGGGCGGAATAGGCCACCGTCCGAGGGCGCGGTCGTGGCTGATCGCCTCCTTGCGGCATTCGGGGCACGACGGTTGCTGCTCCCAGGTGACCGCACGGCGTGGGACGTGGCCGATCGTCGTACCGTCGGACCATCCTCTGCGCAGGTGACCGGCGGCCGGCCGGTCCCGGTCGACCGGGAGGACACGGTGTCGATCCGTTCCCTCAGCTACAGAGCCCTGGCCGGGGCGGCGCTGCTGCCGCTGGCCCTCGTCACCCCCGCCTTCGGCCGGTCCGCTTCGGCGCCGGCACCGGCGCCCGAGGCACCCGGCACGCTGTGCGCGATCGCCGGTACCCTGCGCGGCGAACACGGTCAGCAGGCCCTGGTCAGCCTGTGCGCCGGCAGTGGCACCCCGCAGCTGGCGGTGTCCGCCCCGGCGAGCTGCCGGCGCGCCGGGGTCCGAGTCCGGTACGCCTGCCTCACCGAGGGCACCTGGACGGCTTCGCGCGCCGGGAAGACCCTGGCCGGCGGGACGCTGTCCGGCGCGGGCGAGTACCCGGGGCCGGGCACGTACGACATCACCGCCACCGTGCATGTGCGCTCGGCGCCCACCGGCGTCGACCTGACCGGCACGGTCGAGGCCACCCTGTCGCTGACCGCGCCGAAGCCGAAGGCCACGCACGCCGTCACCGTCGACCGGACGGTCCTGCGCCGGAACGCCACCACCACCCTGACCTACACGGTCCGCCGGGACAGCGACGAGGGCGACGGCAGCGCCCGGTTCGGGCTCATCGGCGAGGAGGGCACCGGCGTGCGGATCGCCACGACGGACGCGCGCTGTGTGAACCCGCTGGTCGGCCGGTATCCGGCGACGTCGCGGCTGGCACACTCCCTGGACTGTGCGCTGACCGCGTTGCAGCCCGGCCATCCGGAGAAGGTGAAGGTCCGGATCACCGTGGGGGCGACCTGCTCCACGGTGGTGTCGAAGCTCGGCTACTGGATGCCGAGGGGTCAGGAGCTGTACACCGGCGCCATGCTGGCGGGCCCGAAACTGACCTGCCGTTAGGGCCGCTCCAGCAGGTCCAGGGCCCGTTCCCAGCCGAAGTCGGGGCGGCTGCCGTCCGCCAGTGGTGCGCCCCGGTACGGCTCGCCGAAGCGGACGCCCATCCCGCGCAGCCGTATCAGGCTGTCCTGGTAGGCGGGGTGGGCGGCCAGCGCGTCGGCCACACAGGGCAGTACGGCGATCGGAACGCCGAGGCCCACGGCCTCGCACAGGGTGCCGAGGACGAGGGTGTCGGCGATGCCGGCGGCCCACTTGTTGACCGTGTTGAAGGTGGCGGGGGCCACCACGACGGCGTCCGGCGGCGGGAACGGGCGCGGGTCGGCCGGGGACCGCCACGCCGACCGCACCGGACGGCCCGTCAGGGCCGTTACGGCCTCGGTGTCGAAGAAGCCGCCCAGCGCGACCGGGGTGGCGATGACCCCGACCTCCCAGCCCCGCTCCTGCGCGGCCGTGATCAGCTTGCTCACGCCCGCGGCGATACCGGCCGCGCAGACGACGACGTACAGGAAGGGCTTCCCGGTGTGTTCGGTCATCCGGGAACCCTACCGACCGGGCCCCGGGGTCAGTCCCCGGACTCCTTCAGCGTGATGGCGCCCACCGGGCAGGCCCGGACGGCCTCCCTGAGCAGCGGGTCGCCCGCGCCGTCCTCGCGGCCGGGGATCAGCGTGCTGTAGCCGTCGTCGTCCTGGGTGAAGACGCGGGGTGCGGTCAGCGCGCACTGGCCGGCGCCGATACAGGCGTCCTTGTTGATGTCGATATGCATGAGCAGAGCCTCTTACCAGGTCACGGGGAGTTCCAGCATCCCTTGGATCGTGTCGCCGGGTTTGAAGGGGATCTCTTCGGCGGGGGCGGCCAGGCGGAGGCCGGGCAGCCGGGTCAGCAGGGTGCCGAAGGCGATCTCCAGCTCGGCGCGGGCCAGGTTCTGGCCCAGGCACTGGTGGATGCCGAAGCCGAACCCGACGTGGTGCCGGGCCGGGCGGTGGAAGTCCAGGGCGTCGGGGTCGTCGTACTGGGCCGGGTCGCGATTGATCACCGAGGTGGAGAAGAGCACGCCCTCACCGGCCCGGATCGTGGTGCCGGCGATCTCGATGTCCTCCGCCGCCACCCGCAACAGTCCCTCCGTGATGGACAGCATGCGCATCAGTTCCTCGACGGCGGCGGGCAGCAGCGCGGGGTCGGCGCGCAGCTCGGCGAGCCGCTCGGGGTGTTGCAGGAGGGTGAAGGTGCCGAGGGAGATCATGTTGGCGGTCGTCTCGTGGCCGGCCACCAGCAGGATGATGGCGAGGGCGACGACCTCGGCCCGCTCCAGGGTGCCGTCGCGGTACTGGTGGTGGACGAGTTCGTCGAGGATGCCGTCGCCGGGCGCGGCCTCCTTCGCCTTGGCGTCGACGAGGCCGCCGAGGTACTCCTCCAGCCGGTCGCGGGCGGCCCGGGCCTCGGCCGCCGTGGGGCCGCGCAGCAGCGTGCGGGACTGCGCCTCGAAGAACTCGTGGTCGGCGTACGGCACGCCAAGCAGCCCGCAGATCACCATCGACGGGACGGGCAGCGCGAAGGCGGAGACCAGCTCGGCGGGCGGGCCCTGCGCGATCATGGTGTCCAGCAGGCCGTCCACGATCCGCTGGATCCAGGGGCGCAGGGCGTTGGCCCGTTTGACGGTGAACGACGGGATCATCATGCGCCGCTGCCGGTGATGCTGGGGATCGTCCACGCCGAGCAGGGCCACCGCGCGCCCGCGGTTGGCGGCGAAGCGCTCCGTGGGCGCCGGGAAGCCGGGGTCGGTGCGGTCGCTGGACAGGCGGGGGTCGGCGAGCAGGGCGCGGGCGGCGGCGTGCCCGGTCACCAGCCACACCTCGCGGCCGTCGTAGAGGGTGCCGCGGGACAGGGCTCGGCCGTCGCGCAGCGGGGCGTAGCCGGTGGGCGGGTGGTAGGGACAGGTGCGGTCCTGGGGAAACGCGACGGGATCGGTCTCGATGGCCGGTCCGGTGATGTCCGTCAGTTCCGTCATGGAAAGACCTCGCAGAGCGAAAGTAGTGCGGCGTGCAGATCTTCATTAGATGCCCCAGGCATCTATTCGGCACACGGGAAGTTCGGCCACTTCGGTGACGTCGGCGATCTGGCCGAGGAGTTGGGGGTGCGGGGGCGGGAACCGGCCAGGTCTCGCGGCCCGCCGCGGGCGTCCGCGCATCTCCCGGTGCGCGGCGACCGGTTCGAGTCGGCAAGCGGGTACTTTCAGAAAAATCTGTTCCGGGCAGGTGTGAAGGGCTTCGCGGGCGGGCACCCGTGGATCAGGCCCCGCCGCGTTCCCCCGTCGCGGCGGGGCTCTCGCGTGTCCTGTCCGCCGGCCGGTCGGTCACGTCCAGGAAGATCTGGTCGGCGTCCGGGAAGGTCCGGGCCAGGGACCGCTTGATACGGTCGGCGACCTCCTCCACCCGCTCGCTGTCCAGGCCGGGCACCAGGTCGATGCGGGCGGCCACCAGCGTGGAGTCGAGCCCCAGTTTCATGGTGAACAGCGCCTCGACGCTGTCGATCTCCGGCTGCGCCCGCAGCAGCGACTCGATGCGGCCGCTCAGTTCCGGGTCGGCGGCCTCCCCGATGAGCTGGTCGCGCGCGTCCCGGCCGAGCCGGTAGGCGACGTAGACCAGCAGCACGCCGATGGCCAGCGAGGCGGACGCCTCCCAGGCGACCTGACCAGTCACCAGATGCAGGGCCATCCCGACGAGGGCGAGGACGACGCCGAGCACCGCCGTGCCGTCCTCGGCGACCACCGTGCGCAGCGCCGGGTCGCGCAGGGCGCCGAGCCCGCCGTCCTGCCGGCGCGCCTGGTGCAGGGCCCGCAGCAGCGAGACGCCCTCGGCCACCAGCGCCACGCCGAGCACGGTCAGGCCCGCCACATACCCGCTGAATCCCTCCTGGGTGTCCTGGCTCAGGGCCTCGAAGCCCTGGAAGAAGGAGAAGCAGCCGCCCATGACGAAGATCCCCACGGCGGCGAGCAGGGACCAGAAGAAGCGCTCCTTGCCGTAGCCGAAGGGGTGCCGCGCGTCGGCGGGGCGGCGGCTGCGGCGCAGGGCGGCCAGCAGGAAGACCTCGTTCAGGCTGTCCGCGACGGAGTGGGCGGCCTCCGACAGCAGCGCCGGCGAGCCGGAGAGGACTCCGCCGACGGCCTTGGCCACGGCGATCAGCAGATTGGCGGCGAGCGCCACGAGCACGGTGATCTTGGTGTGCCGGTCCCCCGGCGCACCGGCCGGCCGGTGGTCCGTGGACGCGGTGCCGGTGCCCGGCGCGCCCGCGCCCCCGGCCGAGTGTGCGGCCCTGTCCCGGGCCGAGGGTGTCCCGCTCATCTCTCGCCGACTGCCCCGGAAGGAGCGGATCACACCGTGCGGGGGCGGGAAAACGGGGAACGCGGTGTTCCGTGGGCACAGCCCCGGCGAGGAGGAGCAGACATGGGCGGCAAGGGCAACAGCGCCTACGGCCACACGGCATTCACCCGGTCACCGAGCCACTTCACCGACCGGATCACGGCCGACGGCCGGGACGGCTGGCCGGTGGCGGCCGGGCGGTACCGGCTGGTGGTCTCGCGGGCCTGTCCGTGGGCGAGCCGCGCGGTGATCTCCCGCAGGCTGCTGGGCCTGGAAGAGGCGCTGCCGATGGCGATCGCCGACCCGCTCCAGGACGACCGCAGCTGGCGGTTCACCCTGGACCCCGGCGGGCGGGACCCGGTGCTCGGCATCCGGTATCTGAGCGAGGCCTACGACCGGCGCGAGACCGGCTACCCGGGCGGGGTGAGCGTGCCCGCGGTGGTGGACGTCCCGAGCGGGCGGCTGGTGACCAACGACTACCAGCAGCTCACCCTGGACCTGGCCACCGAGTGGACGGCCCTGCATCGCCCGGGCGCGCCCGACCTGTATCCGGCCGCGCTGCGCGAGGAGATCGACACGGTGATGGCGGCGGTCTACCAGGACGTGAACAACGGGGTGTACCGGGCGGGGTTCGCCACGCACCAGCAGGAGTACGAGGAGGCGTGCACGGCACTGTTCCGGCGGCTGGAACTGATCGCCGAACGGCTGCAAGAGCAGCGGTATCTGGTCGGTGACACCCTGACGGAAGCGGACATCCGGCTGTTCACCACGCTGGTGCGGTTCGACGCCGTCTACCACGGCCACTTCAAGTGCAACCGCTGGAAGCTGACCGAGAACGCGGTGCTGTGGGCGTACGCGCGGGACCTTTTCCAGACACCGGGATTCGGTGACACGGTCGACTTCGACCACATCAAGCGGCACTACTACCAGGTGCACAGCGGGATCAACCCCACCGGCATCGTGCCGCTCGGTCCCGATCTGTCCGGCTGGCTGGCTCCGCACGGCCGGGAGGAGCTGGGCGGCCGGCCGTTCGGCGAGGGCACCCCGCCCGGACCGGTGCCTCCGGGCGAACGGGTGGCCCCGCGCGGGCGGCCCGCATGAGCACCCCGCTCCGAGGAAGTAGTCACACATGGCCAAGAACAAGAAGAAGAAGCTGCCGGTTGTCTACCAGCCGATCGGATTCGTGCTCAGCTGGGCGAGCGGGGCGCTGGCCGGTGCCGCCTTCCGGAAGGCGTGGAAGGCGATCCGGCACGAGGAGGACGCGCCGGACGCGCTGGACCCGGACCGCGGCTGGGCCGAGATCCTGCTGGCGGCCGCGGTCCAGGGCGCGATCTTCGCGGTGGTGCGCAGCGCCGTGGACCGCACGGGCGCGAAGGCCATCGCCCACTCGACCGGCCAGTGGCCGGTGGCCGACAAGGGCGGCCGGGACTAGGTCCTCTCTTTCGGATCTTGCCGGCGTCGCGAGCCCTGGCACGCAGGAGAGGCCCTAGGCGAGCCAGCGGCCGTCGCGCATCAGCTCGCGGCCGCGTAGCTCGTTCTCCTCGCGCCAGGCCTGGACGCGCTGCGGGAGGACCCTGAAATACAGGTAGGGGACGGACAGTTGGCGCGGGTCGAAGCCGGTCTTGCCGGCGAAGACCTCGGCGTCCTCCTCGGGCAGGTCCTCCGGGGTCACCGCCCGGACGGTGCCCTCGACCAGGACCACGTCCCGCGTCGGGCCGAGCCCGAGCCGGGCCCTGCCGGTGGCCACCAGATTGCGGCCGGTGGGGCTGTCGGCGGCGGTGGCGATCAGCAGGGTGGCGCCGTCCCAGACGAACGACAGCGGTACGAGATGGGGGACGCCACCGTCGGGTCCGGCGGTGGCGACCCAGACGTCGACGTCCTGCTCCAGCCGGTGCAGGGTGTCCTTCTTGCGCTGTGCGGTGCTGCGGGCGGGCGGCGGGGTCATGGCGTACGGGCCTCCTCGTGGTGCGGATGCGCACCAGTGTGACGGCCCGTCAGGGCTGTGCACGGATACCGCCGGGGCGTGTCCGGACTGGGGTGGCCGACG
The DNA here is from genome assembly GCF_042672505.1 of Streptomyces sp. NPDC127190. Classification (NCBI taxonomy): domain Bacteria; kingdom Bacillati; phylum Actinomycetota; class Actinomycetes; order Kitasatosporales; family Streptomycetaceae; genus Streptomyces; species Streptomyces sp. NPDC127190. The sequence goes on along the minus strand of NZ_JBHXVE010000030.1, from coordinate 44,294 downwards.
ACACGCCCGAAACTCGACGACATATGTCAATCGAACATGCTCAAATTCCTTCCACTGAGGGTAACTTGACGGTCGGGAATCGACATCCAGGGGCGGGTGGGAGGTGGTGCCGTCGTGGGCGAGCAACCCGCACCGCTCACCCGGTATCTGCGGGTGCGCGAGGAGCGCGGGCACACGGTGCTGGAGTTCCGCGGCGAGATCGACATCCTGGCGGCGACCGAGATCCTGCCCGCGCTGGACCGGGTCACCGGCCGGCCCGGCGCCCGGATCCTGATCGATCTGCGCGGAGTCGAGTTCTTCGACTGCTCCGGGCTGCGGCTGCTGTACCGGGCGCGGAGCCGGGTGCTGGAGCAGGGCGGGCGGCTGCACCTGGTGTGCGCGCACCCGCTGACCCTGCGCGTGCTGCGGGTGACCGGCCTCGCCCGGCTGCTGCCGCCGCACCCGACGCCGGAGGCTGCCCTCGCCCAGTCCGGGGCCGCCTCCGGATCGTCCTGAGCCGCCGGTCGCGGACGGCTCGGGACCTCGTGGTCAGCCCTACGACTCGTCGAACAGGGCGCTGACGGACTCCCCGTTGTGGATCCGCCGTACCGCCTCGGCGAGCGCCGGGGCGATGGACAGGATCCGCAGCTTGTCGGTGTGCTCGTCCGCGGGCACCGGCACGGTGTTGGTGCAGACGATCTCCAGCACGTCCGGCTGCTCGCTCAGCCGCTTGAGCGCGCCGGCCGCGAACAGCCCGTGCGTACAGGCCACCCGGATCGACCGAGGACCCAACTCGCGCAGCCTGCCCAAGAGTTCGATGACAGTGCTGCCCTTGGCGATCTCGTCGTCCAGGACGATGACGTCCCGGCCGGCGATGTCGCCGATGACCGAGCTGATGGTGACCCGGTCGTCCGCGAACCGCTGTTTGGCGCCGGCCGCCACCTGGGCGCCGATCAGCCGGGCGAAGGCGGCCGCCTCCTTGGCGTTGCCGAGGTCCGGGGAGACGACCGTGGTGCGCGTGAGGTCGTACTGCCGGAAGTGTGCGGCGAGTTCCCTGAGCGCGTGCAGATGGTCCACCGGCACCGAGAAGAAGCCGTGCACCTGCGGGGAGTGCAGGGTCATCGCGAGGACCCTGCTCGCCCCGGCCGCCACCAGCAGGTCGGCGACCAGCCGGCCGCCGATGGAGATGCGCGGCGCGTCTTTCTTGTCGGACCGGGCGTAGGAGTAGTGCGGCATGACGACGGTGATCCGGCCCGCGGAGGCGCCCCGGGCCGCGTCGCACATCAGCAGCAGCTCCACCAGGTGCTCCTGCACCGGCCGGACCAGCGGCTGGACCAGGAAGACGTCCCGCTCCCGGCAGTTGGCCTGAAGCTGCACCTCCAGGCAGTCGTTGGCGAACCGGCTGATCCGGGCCGGGCTGAGCGGCACCCCGAGGTGCGCGCAGACCTCCTCGGCCAGTCCGGGATGGGCGCTGCCGCTGAAGACGGCGATGTCTCGCACGATCCGCTCCTCGCATGATCGACACGGGGCTGGACCGTCATGCTACTGGGGCCGATCAACCGCTCAGCACCCCCGGCAGCGCCAGCGCCCCCAGCGCCACGGCGCCCACCAGCAGCCAGGCCACGTAGTCGCCGACATGCCCCGACTGGAGGCGCCGTACGGGTGCCGCCCAGCCGGGCGCGGCCACCCAGCCGGGGCGGGTCACGGCGAGCGTGGCGAGGCCCGCGGCCAGGGCGGCGGAGACCAGGCCCAGCAGCACCCCGTACGCCGTCCAGTGCGCCTCGGCATGGGCACCGCCCGACCCCGCCTCGTTGACCGAGCGGGCCACCAGGGCGCCGAAGCCGGGGACCGTGCCGACGGCGAAGCAGCCGGCGAGCAGGACGGCGGGCACCGTGGTCATGGTGTCCGGGATCCGCCGCAGCAGGCCGGCGGTCTCCGGCTCCTCCTCGCACCCGCTGGTCTCGTCGTCGGAGTCCTCGGGGCGTGGTCCGAGGCCCAGGAACACCCGGGCGGCGACCCGCAGCACGGCGCCGGCGGTGATCGCGGAGGCGGCCACGTACAGCACGGTGAGCGGGCCGCCGACCGCCTCCTCGCTGACCGCCTTGCCGAGCCCGGTGCCGAACGGCGGCAGGCCGGCGAGCGCGAGGCCGCCGACGGCGAACATCACTCCGGTCGCGCGCAGCGAGCGGCCCTGGCCGTGCAGGGTGTGCTCGTCCACGGAGCCGAACCGGTCGAGCAGCACGCCCGTGCAGGCGAACAGCGCGGCCTTCGCCCCGGCGTGCCCGAGGAGGTACAGGGCGGCCCCGTCGTCGCCCTCGGGGGCGAGCACGCCGAGGGCGACGAGGAACAGTCCGGTGTGGGCGATGGTGGAGTAGGCGAGCAGCCGTTTGATGTGCCGCTGGTACCAGCACATGACGGCGCCGGTGACGGCCGTGAGGGCGCCGAGCGTGACCAGGGCCCGGGTCAGGTCGGCGGGCGGGATGCCACCGGGTCCGGCGAAGACGGTGCCGTACACCCGCCAGACGCCGTAGGCGCCCAGCTCGACCATGGCTCCGGAGAGCAGCATGCACACCGGGGTGGGGGCGACGGCGTGCGCGTCCGGGAGCCAGAAGTGGAAGGGCACGGCGGCCGCCTTCACCAGCAGCCCGGTCAGGACCAGCACGAAGGAGGCGAGGACCAGCGCGTCCGGGCCGCCGTGCGCCGCGGCCGCGTCGAGGCCCCGCCCGATCTTCGTCATGCCCAGTTCGCCGGTACGGGCGTACAGCAGGCCGATGCCCATCAGCATGGCGTATGCACCGAGGGAGTTGACGACGCCGAAGGTCAGGGCGCCTTGTACGGCCTTGGCCTCGTCGATGCGGAAGCCGGTGAGCGCGTAGGCCACGACGCTCATCAGCTCGAAGAAGACGAAGGCGTTGAACAGGTCGCCGGCGAGGGCGAATCCGCACATGGCGCCCTGGAAGATCAGCATGAGCGCGGGGTAGGAGCCGCTGTGGCCGGGCGGTGGTTCGTCGAAGTAGCGCCAGGAGTAGGCGAGGGCCGCCACGGTGAGCAGCGATACCAGCGTGGCCATGCCGAGCGCCGGGCCGTCCCCGAGCACCACGATGCCGACGCTCTCGCCGCCGACGGGCAGCCAGCCGCCGACCCATTCGACCATCGGAGGGCTCGAGTCGAGCAGCAGGACGAGCGCCAGGGCGGCCGTGCCGCCGGACACCACCAGGGCGGTGATCTCCGCGGCGGGCCGGGGCAGCCTGCGCCCGGTGGCGACCAGCAGGGCGGCCCCGAGCACCGGGAGGGCGACGACCAGCGGGAGCAGGTGGTGCATCAGCCGCGCAGCTCCCGCAGTTCGTCGGGGTCGACCGTGCCGTGCCGCTTGGCGATCTGGAGCACCAGCGCGAGCAGCAGGGCGGTGACGGTGGCGCCGACGACGACGTCGGTGAGGCTGAGGGCCTGCACCACCGGGTCGACCACGGGCCGGGAGCCGGGCCGGATGTCGGAGAAGACGGGCGCGGTGGCGCCGTCGCGGTAGCCGACCGCCAGCAGCAGCACATAGGTGGCGGCCTGGCACACCGAGAGACAGCCGACGGCATGGATCAGATTGCGGCTGGTGGCCAGGCCGTAACAACCGGTCAGGAAGATGTAGACGGCGGTCAGATAGGGCAGGACGTGCATCACGCTCCTCTCAGCTCCCCTGCTCCTGCTCGATCTCCACGGCCTGGTCGAGGAAGTTGGCGAGCAGGACCACCACGGCGCTCGCCACCTCCATGCCGATGGCCGCGTTCAGCAGCGGGACGCTGCCTCCGGAGGCCAGCGTGTTGAAGGTGCCGTACGGCAGTGTGTTGGCCAGGAACGCGGTGCCGGCCAGGAGCCCGGCAAGCCCCAGCACGAGGTAGGCGGAGACGGCGAGCGCGTCGGTGGTCTCGAAGACACCGATCGGGCGGACGCGTTCCAGCGCCCGGTAGTCGGCGCCGAGGTAGAGCAGGTGCAGGGCGGTCGCGGCGACGACCCCGCCCTGGAAGCCGCCGCCCGGGCTGAGCTGGCCGTGGGCGATCACGTACAGGCCGGTGACCAGGGCGACGGGCAGGACGAGCAGGGCGTAGCGGCGCACCGGGCGGGCCACTTCGGCGGGCTCGGGCGCCGCGCGGTGCTCGTCGCGGGCCTGGCGCAGCAGCACCACGCAGCCGAGCACGGCGGCGAACAGGATGCTCATCTCGCCGAGGGTGTCGTAGGCGCGCTGGTCGAAGTTGACGGAGGCGATGGTGTTGGCGGTGTGCCGGGCGAGGGAGGCGTGCACCGCCCGGGTGCCGTACGGGTGCCGGCGGCCGCCGAAGTCCGGCAGGTCCAGGCAGGCGGCGGTGAGCAGGGCGGCCAGGCCCGCGCCGCCCGTGGCGAGCAGCCACAGCCGCAGCCGGTTCACCGCTCACCGTCCTCGTGCCGGCCGCGCCGCCGCACCTTGCGGACGGACAGCATGATCAGCAGCGGGGTCAGCGCGGAGCCGACGGCCAGCTGGGACAGGCCGACGTCCGGGGCCTGCTCCACGGTGAACAGCACGGCGAGGAAGATCCCGAGCAGCGACAGCACGAGCGCCTGGCGGGCGGGGTCGCGCTGGGCCACGGCGGCGGTCGCGGCGACGGCCACCAGCAGCAGCGCGACGACGATCACGGCATCGGCCATACGGCATCTCCGCCACCGGTCCGGCACGGCACGTCAGCCACCGCGCACCCCCTGGAAGCCGCCCGACAGCGCGCGCGAGGCGATCACATTGCCCGCGATCAGCAGGGCGCCGATCACGAGGAGTTTCACCATCGCGCGGCCCGGCCCGGTCGGCACGCACACCGCGGCCACCGCGACCGCGCTCAGCCCGGCCGCCGTCCAGGTCAGCCCCCAGGCGCTCGGCCGCTGCCCGGCCAGGTCGTCGGAGAGCAGCCGGGCGAAGACGAGGGTGCCGACCGGGCCGAGCAGGGCCAGCAGCAGCGCGAGGTCGACGTAGGACGGGCGGGAGTATCCCTCGGAGAGCAGCAGCAGGGCCGGGCAGACGACCGAGGTGGTGAGGTTCTGGGCGACCATCCGGCGGGCCACAGGGCCGGTGGCGACGCCCCACAGGACCGCCGCTCCTCCCCCGCCCAGGACGAGGGCCGCTGCGAGGATCCAGCCGTTCACCGCCAGGTCACCGCCCGCCGGCCGGCCCGGGCCAGGGGTGCGCCCGCCGCCGCGGCGCTCGCTCCGACGATCAGCTCCAGGGAGTCGACCGTGGTGATCAGCATCAGCCACAGCAGCGCCAGCGCCGCCCACCAGGCCAGCACTTCGCCGACGGCGAGGAGGGCCGCCGTACGCCGGGTCATCCGCCACCTCCTCGTGCCGCTCTGCCCTGCTGTGCGGCGATGGCGTCCTCTATGCCACCGCCTGGGGCATCCAAGCACCGCGGGCCCCGGCCAGGTGCGGCGGCGCGCTGGTCGGCACCAGGAGTGCCCCGGGAGCGTGAACGCAAACCGGGGCGGCGGCCGCACCGGCTCATCGGCCGTCAAAGGCGCTGTGCCGCGGCGGTGTTGGCGGGAGGTCACCCCCGGCCGGGGCCGGGGCGGTGGCTCAGTGCACGGTCCAGGTGTACTTGTCGCCGCCGACCCAGCGGACCACGTCCGGGTCGTCCAGGTCGTGGACGATGATCCCGTAGGAGGCCGCGGCCTCCAGCACATCGGTGATGGTCCTGGCCTCACCGATCACCTGACCGTCGATCTCCATGATCCGGAAGGGCGGTTCGCCGGGCTTTCCGGGACAGACCCCGTGCACCAGGATCCGCGGATGGGAGATATGGGGAGCTGCTTGTTCGGTCATGCAATTCAGCGTAGGACGGAACCCGCGTCGACGGGTCGTCCACCGGCGCCGTCCAGCAGGGCGAGCACCGCGGCCTCGACGGGCCCCTGGGTGGCCGGCCGAAGGCGCCGTGTTCGCCCAGCCGGGTGAGGGCGGGGGCGATGGTCACGCCCTCCTCGAACAGCTCGAAGACGCGCGGATCGATGTAGGAGGCCCGGCACACCGCGGGCGTGTTGCCGAGGTAGTGGCTGACCTCGCGGACCGCCCGGGCGATCTGCCGGCGGCGGGCGGCCTCGGTCGCGCGGGTGCTGTCGTCGGCCACGGCCACCGCCACTGCGGCGAGGACGGTGGCGTGCCAGGTGCGGAAGTCCTTGGCGGTGACATCGGTGCCGGAGAGTCGGCGCAGCGCCTCGTTGAGGTCGTCGCTGTGCAGGTCGTGCCAGGCACCGCCGTCGCGGAAGGCGAGGAAGCGGTCGCCGCCGCGCGGGCGCCGCAGCAGGGCGCGGGCGACGGTGCGCACATCGTCGTCGACGAGGGCCCGCACGGTCTGGATGCCGCCCTTGGCGGGGAAGCTGAACGTGATCTCGTCGCGGCGGCAGCTGACGTGCTCGCGGAGCATCGTCGTCAGGCCGTAGGTCTCGCTGGTGCGGGTGTGCCGGTCGCTGCCGATGCGGAAGAAACCGAGGTCGAGCAGGCGGACCGCGCAGGCGGTGACCCGGTTCCGGCTCAGCCCGCGCCCGGCCAGGCCGGCGGTCACCTCGGCGCGCAGCCCGGGCAGGGCCAGCGCGATCTGCCGTACGTGCTCGTGCTTGGCCTTCTCCTGCTCCGCCCGGAACTGCTCGTGGTACAGGTACTGACGGCGTCCGGCGGCGTCCGTGCCGACGGCCTGGAGGTGGCCGTTGGCCCACGGGCAGATCCACACCTCGCGCCAGGCGGGCGGGATGGTCAGGGCGCGGACGCGGGCCAGCTGCGCGGGGTCGGTGAGGGGCCGGCCGGCGGTGTCGAGGTAGCGGAAGCCCCGGCCGCAGCGCAGCCGGCGGTAGCCGGGGCCGTCGCAGGAGCTGGTGCGCAGCCGCACGGTCTCAGGGCCGCCGCCAGTCGTCGCCGGTCAGGTGGGAGCCGGCCTGCGGGCCCATGCGGAGCATGCCGCCGTCGACGCTCCAGGAGGCGCCGGTGACGTAGGAGGCGTCCGGGCCGGCCAGGAAGGCGATCACCGCGGCCACCTCGCGGGCGTCCCCGGGCCTGCCGAGCGGCACGCCGGGGCGGCGCTCGGTGTGGACGTCGGTGTCCTCCTGCCCGGTCATCGGGGTCGCGATCTCGCCGGGCGCGACCGCGTTCACGGTGATGCCGTGCTCGGCCAGCTCCAGCGCCATCACCTGGGTGAGCAGGCCGAGCCCGCCCTTGGCGGCGCAGTAGGGGGCGGCGCCGACCCGGGGCTGGTGCTCGTGCACGGAGGTGACGTTGACGATCCGGCCGCCGTCGCCCTGCCGGATCATCTGCCGGGCGGCCTTCTGGCCGAGCAGGAACGGGCCGGCGAGATCGACGTCGAGGACCCGGCGCAGGTCCTCGAGGGTCAGGTCGAGATAGGGGGTCATGGTGCCGGTGCCGGCGTTGTTCACCAGGACGTCGATCCGGCCCAGTCGGGCGCAGAGTTCGTCGACCGTGTCGGCGGCTTCGGGCAGCCGGGTGAGGTCCATCCGGGCGACGGCGGCACGGCGGCCGTGGCTGCGGACCTCCTCGGCGGTCCGCTCGGCGCCGTCCTTGTCCGTGTGCCAGGTGATGCCGATGTCCAGGCCCGCTTCGGCCAGACGTACGGCGGTGGCCCGGCCGATGCCGGAGTCCGAGCCGGTGATGATCGCTGCGCGGGGCTGGGGCGTGGAGGACATGGCTCACGCAGTACCCGGGGGGTGCGTGGGGAAACGGGCTCCGGCTGCAGGGTCACCCAGGGTCGTGCGTGGTTGCTCGCGCGGTTCCCCGCGCCCCGGTGGGGCGCCTGGGTGACCCTGGGGGGTATGGATCCCGTTGCCGCGCTGGACCGGATCGCGTTCCTGCTGGAGCGGAAGCTGGCGCCCACCTATCGGGTACGGGCGTTCAGGACCGCTGCCCGTACGCTGGCCGCGCTGCCCGAGGGGGAGGTCGCCGAGCGGGCCGGGGCGGGGACGCTGGAGTCGTTGAAGGGGGTCGGTCCCAAGACCGCTCAGGTGGTGCGGGAGGCCCTGGCCGGGGAGGTGCCCGGTTATCTGCGCACGCTCGAGGAGGAAGCCGGCGCCACGGTCGCGACGGGCCCCGGGTCCGGGCTGCGGGCACTGTTGCGCGGGGACTGCCACACCCACTCGGACTGGTCCGACGGGGGCAGTCCGATCGAGGAGATGGGCCGGACGGCGGCCGCTCTCGGGCACGAGTGGACCGTGCTGACCGACCACTCGCCGCGGCTGACGGTGGCCCGCGGGCTGTCCGCGGAGCGGCTGCGGGAGCAGCTGGAGGTGGTGGCGGAGCTGAACCGGCGGTGGGCGCCGTTCCGGCTGCTCACCGGGATCGAGTGCGACATCCTGGAGGACGGCTCGCTGGACCAGGAACCGGAGCTGCTGGAGCGGCTGGACGTGGTCGTGGTGTCCGTCCACTCCAAGCTGCGGATGGACGCCCGGTCGATGACCCGCCGGATGGTGGCCGCGGTCCGCGATCCGCACGCCGATGTGCTCGGGCACTGCACCGGGCGGCTGGTCACCGGGCGCGGCCGGCCCGAGTCGGAGTTCGACGCGGAGGCGGTGTTCGCGGCCTGCGCCGAGTCCGGTACGGCCGTGGAGATCAACAGCCGTCCCGAGCGGCTGGACCCGCCCCGGCGGCTGCTGCGCGAGGCGGTCTCGGCGGGGGTGCTGTTCGCGATCGACACCGATGCGCACGCGCCCGGCCAGCTGGACTGGCAGATCCTCGGCTGCGCCCGCGCGGAGGAGTGCGGGGTGCCCGCCGAGCGGGTGGTGACGACCTGGCCGGCCCAGGAGCTGCTGGCCTGGACGCGCGAGAGGCGGCTCCCGGAGCGCGTGACGGCGCTCTGACGCGGTACCCGACCGCGGAAAGGAGTGCCTATGAACCGTGCCGCCGTGTTCGATGTCGACGGAACCCTGGTCGACACCAATCATCTGCATGTCGTGACCTGGTGGGAGGCGTTCCGCCAGGCGGGACATGACGTGCCCATGCACGCCGTGCACCGGGCCGTCGGGCTGGGCTCCTCGGACCTGGTCGCCCATCTGCTGGGCGACGACCGCGACAAGGACGCGGACGCCGAGCTGAGCGCGGCGCACACGGCGCTGTACGGCCAGTACTTCGACCGGCTCCCGGCGCTGCCGAAGGCCGGGCAGCTGCTGCGGCGGCTGCACGGGGACGGCTGGACGGTCGTCCTCGCCACCTCGGCGAGCGGTGCCGAGCTGGGTGCCCTGCGCCGGGCGATCGGTGCGGACGACGCCATCGCGGCCACCGCGAGCGCCGATGACGTGACCGAGGGCAAGCCGGCGCCGGAGCCCGTGGAACACGCCCTGGAGCTGGCCGGGGTGCCGGCCGGGCGGGCGGTGTTCGTCGGGGACACGGTGTGGGACATGCGGGCGGGCAGCCGGGCCGGGGTGCGCTGTGTGGGGCTGCTGTGCGGCGGCATCCCCCGCGCGGACCTGGAGGAGGCCGGGGCCGAGGCGGTGTACGGCGATCCCGCCGAGCTGCTGGAGCGGCTGGACGGGAGCCCGCTGGCCTGAGGGCCGGGGGCGTGGTGGAGGTCACAGGAGAGGGTGGAACACCCAGATGTGGTTGCCCGTTGAACGAATCGTGGGTGCGGACGGGACAGTGTCCCCGGGCCTCACCTTTTGCCCACAGGGACGATCGTTCGGCTGAAGCCCTGTGGAGCGTTTCGCCGCGAGGCGACCGCCGTCCGCGCCCACGCTTGGACCGCCCCGGCCGTGATTCCCCCGTCACGGCCGGGGCTCTTTTTCTTCCGTCACCGGTTTTCTTCCGTCACCGGCCCGCCACTGCGGCGACGGCCGGCTCGGCGGTCCGTGCGGTGCCGCTGTCGAGGAACGCCCGCAGGTCGGCCGTGAGCCGTGCGGCGTGCGTCGCGAACAGGCCGTGGCCGCCGTTCTCGTACACCTTCAGGGTGGCGTTCGGCAGCGTCCGGGCCATGCGCTCCCCGGTGTGGGCGAGCGGGGCGTAGATGTCGTGGGTGCCGTGCACGACCAGCGCCGGAAGGTCCAGCGCGGGCAGCTCGGCGGCGATGCCCAGGGCGGCGACGACGGCCCGGATGCCGGTCGAGGCCCGCGGCGAGGCGGCCAGACAGCGGTCCACCATGTGGCGGACGTAGGCGGGCGAGACGTCGTTGCCGGGCCTGTCGACCATGAAGAAGCCGTCCGCCATCGCGGTGAACCAGGCCGCCCGGTCACGCCGGAAGATCTCCTCGTCGGCCGCCACGGCTTCCGGCGCCACGCCGTCGGGCAGGTCCGGCGCCCGGACGACGCCCGGGCTGACCCCGGCGACCAGGGCGATCCGGCCGATCCGGGCGGTGCCGCGCCGGGTCAGACAGCGGATCACCTCGCCGGTGCCGACGGAGTGCCCGACGAGCGTGGCCTCGCGCAGGTCGAGGTGGTCGAGCAGGCCGTACAGGTCGTCGGCGAGGGTGTCGAGGTCGTAGCCCGACCAGGCGTCGTCGGAGCGGCCGTGGCCTCGGCGGTCCAGGCCGACGCAGCGGTAGCCGGCCTCCGCGAGCGGCAGCATCTGGTACTCCCACATCTCGTGGCCCATGTAGGCGCTGGCGACGAAGACGGCCACCGGGCCGGCCGCCGGGCCGTGGTCGACGTAGTGCAGCCGGGTGCCGTCGACGGGGCTCTGGTAGTACGGCACGGGTGCCTCCTGGAAGGTCGGGACCAGGTGCGACGTGTGGTGTCGCGCTGACGTCACCGATCCTCCCGGGGTCCGCCGCCGGGGTCGATTACCTGCCAGGTCATGGCCGCGTGTGCGCGCGCCCGGCCCCGGGTACCCGGCCGTCCGCCGAAGCGTCCCCGCCGGAAGGAGCCGAAGGTGAGCAGCGCAGCGGGCAGCAGGGTCGTGGTGACGGGTGCCACCGGCAACGTGGGTACGAGCGTGGTACGGCTGCTCTCCGAGGATCCGGGGGTCAGGTCGGTGCGCGGTCTGGCCCGCAGAACACCCGAGTGGTCGCCGCCGAAGACCGAGTGGTCCGCCGTGGACGTGGCCGCCCAGCAGGCGAACCTGGCGGAGCGCTTCGAGGGCGCCGACGCCGTGGTGCACCTCGCGTGGGCCTTCCAGCCGACGCACGATCCGGCGACCACCTGGCGGACCAATGTGCTCGGCGGCATCCGGGTGTTCGAGGCGGTCGCCGCGGCCCGGGTACCGGTGCTGGTGCACGCGTCCTCGGTGGGCGCGTACTCGCCGGGTCCGAAGGACGACCCGGTGGACGAGTCCTGGCCGACGCACGGCTGGCCGGACGCCGCGTACTGCCGGGAGAAGGCCTATCTGGAGCGCACCCTGGACGTGTTCGAGCGCGACCATCCCGAGGTGCGGGTGGTGCGGATGCGGCCGGCCTTCCTGTTCAAGTGGGAGTCGGCGAGCGAGCAGCGGCGCATCTTCGGCGGGCGCTTCCTGCCGGGGCCGCTGGCCCGCCCGGAGCTGCTGCCGGTCCTGCCGGACGTCCCGGGCCTGCGGGTGCAGGCGCTGCACACCGACGACGCGGCCGAGGCCTACCGGCTCGCGCTGCACTCGGACGGCGCCCGGGGCGCCTTCAACCTGGCCGCCGACCCGCCGCTCGACGCCTCGGTCCTCGGCGAGCTGCTCGGCTCCCGCCCGGTCCGGCTGCCGCGTACGGCGGCCCGGTCGGCGATCGCCGCCGCCTGGGGGCTACGGCTGCTGCCCGCCTCCCCGCATCTGTTCGACGCGGTGCTGCGGCTGCCGCTGATGGACTGCACCCGGGCCCGCACCGAGCTGGGCTGGCAGCCGCGGTACTCCGCGACCGACGTGCTGCGGGAGTTCCTGGACGGCCTCCAGCAGGGCGGCGGGATGGAGACCGAGCCGATGCGGGGCCGGAAGGTCGGCTGAGGAGACGAGGAGAGAAGCCCATGGACGCACAGCAGGAGCCGGAGCCCGGTCGCCAGGAGCCGCCGGTCCCGCGGGACATGCCGGACCAGCAGGCGGGCGGCGGGGACGACCCGTGGGACGTCGGGTCCGGGCGCCCGGCCGACGACGAGCCGGACGAGGACGAGGTGCCGGACACCGACGAGGCCGGCAGCGGCCCCCGCGGATCGGCCCGCCCGGGGACGGTCCAGCCCGGACACCCGGGACCGGACGAGCCGCCGGCCTGACGGCCATCTGCGGGACGGGACCAGCCGATCGCGTCGCCCGGCCGGGGCCCCATTGGGGCCCCGGCCGCATGCTGAGGGGCCTTCCTCGACGGTGTTGCAGATGCCGCCTCGGTGCGCCCCTCGCCGGCGGTTCAGCCCGCCGCGTACACGTCCTCGACGTAACGCCCCTGTGCCACCAGGGTGTCGAGCCACTGTGCGGCTGCCGTCTCGTCACTGCCCGGGGTGCGCTCCCGGTACAGGGTGCGGAAGGCCTCGCGGACGCCGGGAGCCATCCGGGCGCCGTCGCCGCAGACGTACACCCGGGCGCCCTCGTTCAGCAGCTCCCAGACCTCGTCCGCCTCGGCGGCGATGCGGTGCTGGACGAAGCGGGCGCCGTGCTCCGGGGCCTCGCTGAAGGCCGGGCGCAGCCGGAGCGCGCCGGCCGTCTCGGCGCCGCGCAGCTCCTCGGCGTGCAGGAAGTCGGCGTCCGGGGCGTCGCACCCGAAGTAGAGCAGCGCGGGAGGGAGTTCGCTGCCGGTGGCGGCCGCCGCGACCCGGTCGGCGACGGCGCCGCGGAAGGGGGCGAGTCCGGTGCCGGCGGCGACCATCACGACCGGTGCCGAGCCGTCGATGCGGAAGGCCTCCCGGCAGGGCTGGACCCGGGCGTACACGGTGTCGCCGGGGCGCAGGACGGCGAGGTGGCCGGAGCCGGTGCCCCGGTAGCGGCCCCGGCCCGAGCGGGCGGGGGCGTCGAGCACGGAGACCATGAGGTCCGCGTGGCGCGGGTCGACGGCGGGTGAGGACGAGATGGAGTAGTGGCGGGGCTTGAGCGGGGTCAGCAGCTCCAGCAGGGCCGGCCAGTCCAGGGCGCCGCGCAGCGCGGGGTGGTCCTCGGCCAGCTCCACCAGGGTGCGCGGGTCGTCGTCGGTCAGGGCGGCGAGGGCGGCGCGCTCGGGCGGGCAGGGGTTGGCCGCGGCGAGCAGCTCCCGCTGCCGTGCGGTGGGGCGCTGCTGCAACTCGACGTGGTGGGCGAGGAGTTGCCGTACCGTCAGCGGGCGGTCCACCGCCAGACCGTCGCCGCGCGGGCGGGTGGGCCGGATGTCCAGGACGGCGTCGGGGTCGAGGCCGAACGCGGCGAGGGCGCGGTCGACCAGCTCGGGGGCGTTGACCGGGAGCACGGTCAGATGGTCGGCGGTGCGGTAGGTGACGCCGTCGGGCAGGGCGATGCGCAGGAACCGCTTGGTGCGCGGGTGGCCGGGCGCGGTGAGGTCGTGGGCCTCGGTGACCGTCATGGGGACGAGTCCGTGCCGCTCGGCGAGCGCGTCCAGGGGGCCGCCGGTGAGGGTGCGGACCTGGTAGGCCGCCGCGGGCTCGTCGGCCGGGGCGGTGGCGTCGGGGTCGCCGTACTCCTTGAGCAGTGCGGTGCGCAGCCGGGCCGTGAACTCCCGTACGGCGCCGGTGAGGTCGCCGGAGGCGTCGGCGGCGGCGCGCTCGGTCAGCCGGGTGGCGCCGAGTTCGGCGAGGCGGGCGTCGACGCGGGTGGGGACCTGCTGGTAGGTGGCGGCCCAGTTGCGGTCGCCGACGCCGAGGACGGCGTAGCTGACGCCGGTCAGGTCCGGGGTGCCGTCGAGCCAGGCGGCGAAGGCGGTGGCGTCGTCGGTGGGGCGGCCGTTGTAGGAGGCGGCGGTGATGACGACGGGCCGGTCGGTGGGCAGCCCGTCCGCGTAGTCGTCCAGTGCGGCGACCTCGGTGGTGCAGCCGACGGCGGCGGCCTCGTCGGCGAGCTGGGCGGCGAAGTCGCGGCAGGTGCCGTAGTTGCTGCCGTGCAGGAAGAGGGCGCTGGTGCCGGGGCGGACCCGGGCCGGGAGGGTCTCCGGGGCGGTGGTGCCCTCGGCCGGTGCCGCGGTGGTGCCGGGCAGCGGGGCGTGGGCGCGGTCGGCGGAGGTGCGCGGGGTGAGCGTGAGGGTGAAGCCCTCGGGCTTGAGGGTGAGGGTCTCCTTGACCGTGAGCCGGTAGTCGGCGTGGTCGTGCAGCCGGTAGCGGTGCACCAGCATGGCGAGCAGCATGGTGGCCTCGTGCAGCGCGAACTGCCGCCCGATGCAGGCGCGTTCGCCGGTGCCGAAGGGCTTGTAGGCGTGCACCGGGCGGGCCGCCTCGGCCTGCGGGGTGAACCGCTCGGGGTCGAACAGCTCGGGGTTGTCGCCCCAGTCGGGCTGCCGGTGCAGCATCGGGGCGAGCACGGTGACGGCCTGTCCGGCGCGCATCGGGATCCGGCCGCCGAGCAGGGTGTCCTCGCGGGCGTGCCGGCTGAAGGCGGCGGCCGTCGGCCACAGCCGGAGCGCCTCGTTGAGGACCTGGCGGGTGTAGGTGAGCCGGCCGATGTCCTCGTACGTCGGCTCGGGGTCGGCGGTGTCGCCCCACAGCGCGTCGGCCTCGCGCTGCACCAGCCGGAGCGCGGCGGGGTTCTTGGCGAGGTAGTACAGGGCGAAGGACATCGCGCCGGAGGTCGTCTCGTGGCCGGCGATCAGGAAGGTGATGACCTGGTTGCGGATGTTGGCCCGGTCCAGGGGGGTGCCGTCGGCGGGGTGCGGGGCGCTGAGCATCAGCCCGAGCAGGTCCTCGGCGCCGCTCTGGTCGGTGCCGGTGCGGGCGGCGATGACGTCGTCCACGACGCCCGCGAGGTAGTCGGCGTCGGCGCGGAAGGCCGCGTCGGCGGCGGAGTGGTCCTCGCCCGGGTTGCGGGCGAGCCGGGTCATGCTCCACTCCAGGCAGCGGACCATCGCCTCCACGAAGGGGTGCGGCTCGGGGCGTTCGAAGGAGCCGAAGTCGTAGTCGAACCCGGCCAGTCCGATGGTGTCGAGGGTCATCCGGGTCATGTCGTCCGGCACCTCGACGGGCCGTCCCTCGCGGGCCGCCCGGTCCCAGGACTCGATGAGCCGGCGGGCCACCTTGAGCATCACCGGGTGGTAGGTGCGCATCGAGCCGAGCGCGAAGGCGGGCATCAGGATGTCGTGCGCCTTGGCCCAGTTGGGCTCGTCGTTGTACGCGGTGAACAGGCCGTCGGCGGTGAAGGCGCGGACGTTCTCCAGCGCGGGGCCGACGTGCTTGGCGAACCGCTCCTCGTCGGCCAGGTCGGCGACCAGGTCGGCGTCGGCGACGAACATCACGTCCCGGCCGTGCAACCGGCGCACCAGGACCGGCCCGTGCTCACGCATCAGCTGCATGACCTGCTGGATCGGGGTGTGTCCCGGACCGGTGGCGGAGATGTCGACGACGGGGATGCCGGGCAGGGTTCCGGCCGGTTCTGGACGCAGTGCTGTGGCGGACATGACGCGACAACTGCCTTTCGCGGTAACGGTGTACTCGGGGTAACGGAGTACTGCGTTCCAGGGTGGTCGACCGGATGCCCCGGCCCGGACCCGGGCACTACACGATCATGCAGTCGAAAGTCCGCGGGACGGCTTGCGCCGACGCGGCCGGGTTTGCCTCGCGCCCGCGTCGTGATCTTTGATGGGGGTGACGGCCCCGGTGCGGCGGGAGGTGCGGGGTGGAAGCGGGCCGGATCGACGCGGTGGTATGGCGCAACCGGGCCATGGTGCTGTTCGACCGGGTGACGGTGCCGGTCGCGGTCTGCGATGTGTACGGCGTGGTGGTGCTGGCCAATCCCGCGATGGCCACGGAGGCCGGTACGTCCCCGGGGCGGCTGCGCGGCCGGGACGTGCTGGAGCTGTTCCGCCCGCAGGAGGCCACCCAGGTGGAGCGGATCGCCGAGGCGCTGCGGATGCGGCGCCGCTCGCGCTACCAGGTGTCGGTGCGCTGGCCGGCGCCCGGCGGCGGTGAGCGGTACGGCGAACTGACCGCGGACCCGGTGAGCGACAGCGTGCAGGAGACCCCGGCGCTGCTGGTGATGCTGCGGGTGCACGGCGAGTCCGCGGCCCGGCCGCTGCCCCGGCCGGAACCGGTGCCGGTCACCGCCGTGGAGGGCCGGGTGCTGGCGCTGCTGGCCGGGGGCGCCACGACGGCGCGCGCCGCCCGTGAGCTGGGGCTCACGGTGGACGGTGTCAACTACCACCTGCGCCGGCTGTCGGCCCGCTGGGGAGCGGCCAACCGCACCGAGCTGGTCGCCCGCGCCTACGCCCTGGGCGTCCTCACCCCGGGCGTCTGGCCCCCGGAGCCGCGGGCACCGCACTAGCAGCCGGCCAAGGCACCCGGGAAATCCATTGGCCCATCCGCGCTGTGGCTACATAGGCTAGCCATGAACCTAGGCCCCCTAGGTTCTGTTACGGCACCGAACCACACCGCGTCCCGGAAGGACCCGCTCCCATGAGACCGCTCACCGAGCAGGACATCCGCACTTCCTTCGTCAACTGCTCGAAGGGCGAGGCCAAGCGGCTGGCGGTGCCGCGGGACCTCGGGGAGCGGCCCTGGCAGGATCTGGACTTCCTCGGCTGGCGGGATCCCGGAGCGCCCGACCGGAGCTATCTGGTCACCGAGCGGGACGGCCGGCCGACCGGGATCGCGCTGCGCTTCCCGGCCTCGCAGCGCAGCTTTCTGCACCGCAGCATGTGCTCGCTCTGCCTGACCACGCATCCGGGCGGCGGGGTGTCCCTGATGACCGCGCGGAAGGCGGGTGCGGCGGGCCGGGAGGGGAACTCGGTCGGCCTGTACATGTGCACCGACCTGGCGTGCTCGCTGTATGTGCGGGGCAGGAAGGTGCCGGAGTCCGGCGCCCGGTTCGAGGAGAGCCTGACCCTGGAGGAGCAGATCGCCCGGACGACGGCCAACCTCTCCGCCTTCCTCGACAAACTGTACGAGTGACACCCTGCGCCCGGTGCGCCCTGTTCTCGTACGGCCGTGCTTCGCGAACCGGCACGTTCGACCCGCCCGATGACGGGGAACAGGCCAAAGGATGCACGAGGTACGCAAGTGGACCACGGGACTGCGGCGCCTGGTGGAACGGCGCCGGGAACCGGTGGTCGTCCAGACGCTGCGGTCGGCCACGGCCGCGACGATCGCCTATGTCATCGCCCTGCGGCTGAGCCCGGAACCGGCCCCGCTCACCGCTCCCCTGACCGCCCTGCTGGTGGTCCAGGTGACGTTCTACGCCACGCTCACCAACGGCATCCGCCGGGTGAACTCGGTGGTCGCGGGCGTCCTGGTGGCCATCGCCTTCAGCGTGCTGGTGGGGCTGACCTGGTGGAGCCTCGCGCTGCTGATCGTGGCCTCACTGGCCGTCGGGCATCTGGTGCGGGTGGACGAGTACGTGGCCGAGGTGGCGATCAGCGCCATGCTGGTGCTCGGCGTGACCACCGTCGGGTTCACCGCCTGGGCGCGGATCGTGGAGACGCTGATCGGCGCGGTCGTCGGCACCGCCTGCAATCTGCTGCTTCCACCCCCGGTGTGGGTGGACGAGGCGGGCCGGTCGATCGAGGACATGGCGCGCCGGGTACGGCAGCTGATGCTCCGGATGGGCGAGGAGGCGGCCGGACAGACCCCCTGGGAGCGGGCGGCCGAGCGGCTGCACGAGGCACGCCGGCTGGACCACGACATCGTGCAGGTGGACGCGGCGCTGCGGCAGGCGGAGGACAGCCTGCGGCTCAATCCCCGGGTCAAGGAGGGGCTGCTGCACCGGGTGGTGCTGCGCACCGGGCTGGACACGCTGGAGATCTGCACGGTGGTGCTGCGGGTGCTGGCCCGCTCCTTCACCGACCTGGCCAAGGCCCGCGGCTCCGAGGAGCTGTTCCCGCAGCCGGTCGGGGCCACCGTGGCGCAGCTGCTGTCCGAGATCGGCGACGCGGTGGTCAGCTTCGCCGTGCTGGTCACCAGCCATGTCAGCGAGAACGCGGAGTCGGCGGAGGCGCGCCTGACGGCCGAACTGCACACCGCCACCGGCACCCGGGACCGGCTGGCCGAGCTGCTGCGGCAGGAGGTCGGCCGGGACTGGGCGCACTGGCAGCTGCTGGGCGCCGTACTGACCGAGACGACCCGGATGCTCGACGAGCTGGACACCGAGCACCGCACCCGCCGGCTGCTGGAGGAGCTGGACCGGGTGTCCCGGGGGCAGCGGGTGAAGCTGCCGAGGATGACCCGGATGCGCGAGCGGCTCGGGGTCCAGCAGGAGCTGTGGCGGAACCGCACCGGGTTCCAGTGAGCGGGGAGGGTCCGCCGTACGTCTCACATGTCGCCGTCCGCGTGCTGCCGCTGGAGCGCATGCGGGCAGGCGGCGGCGCCGGCCTGCGCCAGCAGGACGTGCAGCCGCTCGGTGAGCTGGGCGACGTCGTCGGCGGGGGCGTGGAAGGGCAGTCGTACGTCGCCGTGGGCGCGGGTGCGTTCGATGCGCAGGGTCAGCCCGTGCCGGTCGACGGCGAGCGGCGCCACCCGGACCGCGGCGTGCAGCGACTCCGGCCGCACCAGCCGGGTGAGCCGCTCCACGGCGTCCGGGTGGGCGTCGGCGAGATGGGTGAGCAGCCGGGCCTCGGCCTCGGCCAGCGGGTCGGGCCGGGCGGCGGCGAACTCGTCGAGGCCGACGACCACGGCACCGGCGGCCTGCCGCAGCACTACGCGCGTGGGCCGGAACAGCAGGGCACCCGCCTCCGCGGCGAACCAGCCGGCGAGATGGAGCCGGGCCCGGATCCGGTGGCGCACCGGCACGGGGGCCGCGTCGGCGAACTCCAGCACGGCGGCCGGCTCCTGGCGCGGGGCGCAGATCGCCGCCGTGAGCAGCGCGCTGTCGTCGGGCACCGACAGCCGCACCGCGCCGTCGTCGGTGACGGTGTGCGCGCCGACGTACTCCTCGCGCACGCCGTCCGCGGTCACCGCGCACGACCATGCGGCGGCGAGCACCGACCGGGCCCGTTCCGCCGCGCCGGGTGCGGCCGTCCAGTCCTGCGTGTCACCCATCCCAGACCTCCTTAGGTAAGCCTTGCCTAACCTACCGAAGATCGGCGCGCACGCCAACCACGCCCCCGGCCGGAGGCGGGGCGTGCGGAATCAGGTGAGGACGCCCAGCAGTGCCCGGGCGCACAGGTCGCGCACCTGCTCCCGGCTCAGCTCGCCGTCGCGCAGCCACTCCAGGCAGACGGCCGTGGTGAAGGCGAGCCAGCCGCGCACGGCCAGCCGGACCTCGGGGGCACTCTCGAAGACGGGGCCGAACTCGGGGTCGGCCGCGAGCGCGGCCAGGATCTGCTGCTCCTGGGCCGCGAGGGCCCGCTGGTAGACCCGGCGCACCGCCTGGTCGCCGGCGGCATCCGCCCGGTGGAAGGCACGGAAGCCATGGGCGTGGGCCTGGACATAGCCGAGGTAGGTGTCGAGACCGGCGGCCAGCTGCTCGCGCACGGGCACGCCGGGCACGGCGGTGGTCATGCGCAGCATGCGTTCGCTCTCGCGCTCCACCACCGCCGCGAAGAAGTCCCGCTTGTTCGGGAAGTAGTGGTACAGCAGCCCGCGCGACACCCCGGCGATCTCGGCGACCTGCTCGATCCACACCTCGTCGTACGGACTCTCCGAGAAGAGCTTCGCGCCGACCGACAGCAGCTGCGCACGGCGCTCCTCGGTGCTGAGCCGGCGCCGGGCACGCTCCCCCTGGTTCGCGGACATGGCAGCACTTTACTTGACGTCGGTTCAACAAGCGGACCACACTGGAACCGCTATTGAACCCACGTACAACACACGGCGTGCCACCGGTTCAACGGCCCGCTGGATCAAGGGAGATCGGCGTCATGGCGGAGACGACGAACAGGACGCAGACCGCGCACACCACCCGGCCGGCGGCACTGCCGAAAGGGTTCCGCAGTGCCGAGCAGGGCTGGCCCGAGCTGCACCGGATACCGCACCCCCCGCACCGGCTTCCGCTGCTCGGCGATGTGCTCGGCGCCGACCGGCGCAGGCCGGTACAGGACTCCATGCGGTACGCGCGTGAGCTGGGTCCGATCTTCCGGCGCCGCGCCTTCGGCAAGGAGGTCGTGCTGGTGTGGGGGTCCCGGCTGGTCGCGGACCTCGCCGACGAGTCCCGGTTCGCCAAGCACGTCGGGCTCGGCGTGGCCAATCTGCGGCCACTGGCCGGGGACGGCCTGTTCACCGCCTACAACCACGAGCCCAACTGGCAGCTGGCCCACGACGTCCTGGCCCCCGGTTTCAGCCGGGAGGCCATGGCGGGCTACCACGGGATGATGCTGGACGTCGCCGCCCGGCTGACCGACCACTGGGACCGCGAGACGGGGGCCGGGCGCACCGTGGACGTGCCCGGGGACATGACCAAGCTGACCCTGGAGACGATCGCCCGCACCGGCTTCGGACACGACTTCGGCTCCTTCGAACGGGACCGGCCGCACCCCTTCGTGACCGCGATGGTCGGCACGCTCGGCTACGCGCAGCGGCTGAACAGCGTGCCCGCGCCGCTCGCCCCGCTGCTGCTGCGCGGCCCCGCCCGGCGCAACACGGCGGACACGGCCCTGCTCAACCGCACGGTCGACGACCTGGTCGCCGAGCGGCGCCGGTCGGGCGGCGGCGAGGGGGACCTGCTGGACCGCATGCTGGCCACCGCCCACCCCGAGACCGGCGAGCGGCTGTCCGCGGAGAACGTCCGCAAGCAGGTCATCACGTTCCTGGTGGCGGGGCACGAGACCACGTCGGGCGCCCTCTCCTTCGCCTTGTACTACCTCGCCCGGCACCCGGAGATCGCCGCCCGGGCGCGCGCCGAGGTGGACCGCGTCTGGGGCGGCACCGCGGCGCCCGGCTACGACCAGGTCGCCAAGCTGCGCTATGTCCGGCGGGTGCTGGACGAGTCGCTGCGGCTGTGGCCGACCGCGCCCGGCTTCGCCCGCGAGGCCCGGCAGGACACGGTGCTCGCCGGGGAGCATCCACTGCGCCGCGGCGCCTGGACGCTGGTGCTCGCCCCGATGCTGCACCGCGACCCCGAGGTGTGGGGCGAGGACGCCGAACGGTTCGACCCGGACCGCTTCGCGCCCGAGGCCGTACGGGGGCGCCCGCCGCACACCTTCAAGCCCTTCGGGACCGGCGCCCGGGCCTGCATCGGCCGCCAGTTCGCGCTGCACGAGGCGACCCTGGTCCTCGGCCTGCTGCTGCGCCGCTACGAACTGCGCGCCGACCCCGGCTACCGGCTGACGGTCACCGAGCGCCTGACCCTGATGCCGGAGGGGCTGCGGCTGGGGCTGGAGCGGCGTCCCATGCCCTCCGCCACGGCCGAGCGGGCGGTGCCGTCCGGCGCGGCGCCGCGGGAGGCGGCCGACGCCGGGTCCGGACCGTCAGCCGCCGGCTGTCCAGTGCACCGGGCGGCGCAGTGACCCCGGCAACCGGGTGCCGGCGCTGCCCCGCGCGGCGTCCAGCTGCGGCTGGGTGAGGAAGAAGGCGCCGGTGAGGTCCGCGTCGGTCAGATCGGCGTCGCGCAGATCGGCGCCGATCATGTCCGCGTCGCGCAGATCGGCACCGGTGAGGTCGGCGGCGATCAGATAGGCGCCGCGCAGGCTCGCCCCGCGCAGGTCGGCGCCGCGCAGCCGGGCCCCGACGAGGTCCGCGCCCCGCCGGTCCTTGCCCTTGCCCCTGCCGCCCTTGCCCTTCTTGCCGCCGGTCCCGCCGGTCCCCCCGAGGGCCCCGGCCCGGGCCAGCTCGCTGGTGCGCAGCAGCAGCACATTGACCTTCTGCCGGTGCGCGGCCACGTCCAGCGCGGCCAGTTCCTCGGGCCGCTGCCGGGTGAGCCGCTCGGTCTCCTCCAGAGCACTGCGCAGCTCGGGGTGGACGGACCGGGCGGCGGGCAGCCCCAGTGCCTCCGTCAGATACCAGAGCAGCTCCTGCAGCTGTCGTACGACGGGGAACACCTCGAACATCCGGCGGGCGTGTTCCTTGGTCCCGGTACGCCAGTCCTGCCCGCCGAAGGTGACCTGCGAGACCTTCTGTCCGGCGCCGAAGCAGTCGTAGACCGTGCAGCCGGTGAAGCCCTTCGCGCGCAGGTCGGTGTGGATACCGCAACGGTGGTCGCCCCCGAGGTTCGGACACGGCCGGCCCGCGGGCTTGTCGAGCGCGAAGTCGGCGGAGCGGGCGAAGGGCAGGGCGACACAGCACAGCCCGAAGCACTGCGCGCAGTCCCCGCGCAGCTCGGACGGCCCGGCTATCTGATCTGGCATGAGAACACCCTACTGACCTGCGGCACCGACCCTTGGCCCGGCATGCCGCCGGAGCCGGTCCCCGAACAGGCGGGCGCTCAGCACGGTCCCCGCCGGCCGCAGCACGGCGCGGACGCCGTCCAGCACGAGGCGCAGGCCGCTCCAGCGGCCTGCGGCCGCCCACGCCGCGTTGACGGCCACCGTCAGGCTCTGCACCACGGTGTGGGTGAGCAGCGGGGTGCCGGCCTCCCCGGCGAAGGTCTCCTCGGAGATCCGGCACAGGCCGAGCAGCCTCGCCGCGTCGTCGGGCGTCACGGTCCGCCCGGCGCAGGCCCGCTCGAACGCCCCGGCCTCGTCGGCCGCGCCCGCCTCCCGGTCGAGTCTCGCCTGCTCGGCGACGCACGGCAGTTCCTCGGCCGCGATGAGGCGTTGCAGGGCGGACGCGACCCACAGGGAAGTGAGCGGCAGACTGCTGTGGTGGTGGGCCCGGGCGGGGTCGTCGAGAAAGGCCAGCTCACGGTCGACCCCGGGCCGTATGTGCTCCGGTGGTGGTCCGCCGGCGATGCGGGACAGCTCCTCGCGGACGACGTCGCGGGCGTTCCGGCCGGCGCCCGCGGTCTCGGCCAGCCGGGACAGGCGGGCCGGGGACAGCAGGATGTGCACCAGCCATCCGGCGCCGTCCAGGCGTCCCCACATCCAGTCGTTGGCCCGCCAGGACCGCTTGTAGAAGGCGCCGAAGTGGTGCAGCTGGAGACCGGTGAGCTTGTCGTCGGCCAGGCAGCGCGCGTCGAGCAGGGTGCGGGTGTCCGCGCTCACCTGGACGAGTTCCACCGTCTGCGGGGCGGGCAGCTCCGCCGCGGAGAAGGTCCGCTGGGTCATCTCCAGCAGGAACAGACGGCGGGCGGCACGCTCCGCCGACGGGGGCGCCGTCCCCCAAGGGGCCACCAGGAACGCCAGGCGGGGACCTGCGGGCCCCCGGGGGTCCAGG
The DNA here is from genome assembly GCF_042672505.1 of Streptomyces sp. NPDC127190. Lineage (NCBI taxonomy): Bacteria > Bacillati > Actinomycetota > Actinomycetes > Kitasatosporales > Streptomycetaceae > Streptomyces > Streptomyces sp. NPDC127190. The sequence continues at coordinate 21,075 of NZ_JBHXVE010000030.1, read as the reverse complement.
GTCTCCCGCGCGTCGAGCAGGACCCCGGCGAGCCGCTGCCAGGATCGCGCCCACTGTCCGGGGAGATCGCCGAGGTCTCTCTCCGCCTCGTCCAGCGCGCCGTCGGCCGACCGGGGGTCCGGCCGGCCCCGCTCGTCGCGGGGCAGCTCCAGCAGGTCGGCGACGGTGGTGACGGGACGTGCGGGGGCGTGCTCGGCGGCGGCCCCGGGAACGCGCGCGATCAGGCCGTCGAGCGTGCGCCGTAGGTCGGGACCGGCCGCGGCGGAGCCGTCGCGCAGGAGGGTGAGCACGGAGGCCCGGGCTCCGTCGAGGGGTGCCTGGCCGAAGCGGGCCAGTACACCGAAGAGGTCCGGCGCGTCCGGCTCCGGCAGGGTGTCGGGGACCCTCGCCGCCAGCGCGGCCGCGATGCCGTGGGTCAGGTCGTCCAGATCGCTGCCGTACCCCGGGGGCCGTCGGCCCGGCGGCGGCCGTCCCGGTGTACGCCGGGCCAGGTTCCGCTCGGCGGCCGAGCGGGCGTGGTCCTCGATCCAGCCCTCGCGGTACTGGGCGTACATCGCGCTCGTGGTCGTCTCGTCGTCGGGCGGGAGCAGCCGTACGAGCCACTCCTCGCGGCGGCGCCGGGCCGTCACCCGGTCGTTGTGGTCGGTGAGCGTTTTCAGGTCGCCGGAGATGGTCTGGGACAGGGCCGCGTCGAGGTCCCTGACCAGGGCCGGGCCCATGGGTGGTGGGTCATCCGGCCGTGCCGCGGGCTGCCGGAGGGGCGGGGTCCGCACGGTGGGCACCACATAGGTGAGCACCCGGCGCACCTCACCGCGTGCGGGGCGGTCGAAGACGGCCTTCAGAGCGGGGCCGAGGGGCCGGTTCGCCAGAAGTCCGCCGTCCGCGCAGAACTGCGTGCGGGGGCCGGCGCCGAGATAACGGCTCATGTCGGGGTGGCCGGCCGGTCCCGCGGTGCCGACCGGGACGAACGCGGGCTCGAAGGCCACCGGGAAGGAGGCGCTGGCGCGGGCGGCGAGGGCCAGCGCCTGCGGGATGTCCGGGCCGGCGAGGTCCGCGGGCCCGAAGGCGAACACGCCGCGGTGGTCGGTGTCCTGCACCGCGGTGCCGTAGTCGTCCCGGAAGGTGCTGCGCACCCCGTCGAGCAGGGTGGTCGTGATGAACACATGGGTGTCGCGGGGCTCGGCATGCGGCGGTGGCAGCTGCTCCAGCGCCGTACGCAGCCCGGCCAGCAGGACCTCGTCGCCCCTGAGCAGGGACGGCGGGTGCCGCTCGGCCGGGGAGCGCAGCAGCCCGGACAGCGCCCCCTCGTCCAGCCACAGGTCCCGCAGCCCGCCCAGGTCGCAGCCGCGTGCGTTGGCGAGTCCCAGGCAGGCCGCGTTGATGCCGCCCGCGCTGGTTCCCGAGAGCACGTCGAGTCGGACGTCCAGGCGCAACAGGTCGAGCAGTTCCCGGTACTTCGCGCGGACCTGCCCGTCCTCGGCGCGATCGGCCCCGGCCTGCGTCAGGAGGTTGATCTCACGCGCCACGCCGCCCATCCAGACGGCGAGGCTCACACCGCCGGTGAAGACCGCCGCGAGTCTGAGTTCCGCCGGTGCGAGCTGCGTCGATGTGTCGTCCATGGCCGATGTGTCCCTGCGGATATGTCCCTGCCTCGAGGTCCTGCGGCAGAACGAATCCCGACCATCGGGTATGAACCTCAATAATAACGCTTCTCGCGCTGCGCCCCTTCTGTCACTGAAGCTTCTGTCCCTGAAGCTTCAGTGACAGAAGGGGTCCTCAGCGGTTGAACACCTCGAAGGCCACCGCCGGCACACCGCCGAAGCGCTCGCCGGCCCTCTTGGCGTTGGCGGTCACGAATTCACGGACATAGGTCTCGGGGTCCTGGTCGGTCAACGCCTCGATGTAGGTGCGGTGTTCGAGGAGGGAGTGCACGGCGCGCTCCAGGCCGGTGGTGGCGTCCACCGCGTGGGTGGGTGCGGCCGAGCCGGCCACGGCGACCCAGCGGACGCCGGCCCAGGGTTCGAGGCCCTCTTCGACGAGCTCGGGGAAGATCCAGCGGTTGCCGGCGTCCGCGGCGGCGTCCAGGGTGGCGCGGCCGACGGCGACATGGTCGGGGGTGTTCCAGGCGATCGTGCCCCAGGTGTCCCGGTGGTTGAGGGTGATGACCAGTTCGGGGCGGTGGCGGCGGATCGCGGCGGCGATGTCGCGGCGCAGCGCGGGCCCGTACTCGATCACGCCGTCCCGGTGGTCGAGGAACTCCACCGACTCGACGCCGACGGCGGCCGCGCTCGCCCGCTGCTCGCGTTCGCGCAGCGGTCCGCAGACGGCCGGGTCGAGGGTGTCTATGCCCGCCTCGCCACGGGTCGCGAGCAGATAGGAGACCTCCCGGCCGGCATCGGTCCAGGCGGCGACGGCGGCCGCGCACCCGTACTCCAGGTCGTCGGGGTGCGCGACCACGGCGAGGGCGCGCTGCCAGTCGTCGGGCATGGGCTGGAGCTGGGCGTTCTGCGACTCGGTCATGGCCGCATCCTATGCCGCAACTCCCCGCCGGGCCCGTGGGGTTATGGGGGAACCGGGGTCACACCTCGTCGCGGGCCAGGGCCAGCAGACGGTCCAGCACCCGGGGCGCGCCGGTGCGCAGCCCGTCGTGCTCGTACTCGTTGGTGACCCAGGGGCGCAGACCGCGGATGGCGCGGGCGGTGCGCAGGGAGTGCTCGGTGTCGACGTACATGTCGTCGTGGTACACGGCGGCGGCGACCGGGACCTCGTTGGCGGCGAGGCGGGCCGGGTCGTACAGGGGACGCCAGTCGGAGTGGGCGGCGAGGTGTTCGGCGGTCTCGCGCAGCGGGCGCAGCGCCGGGTCGGCCTCGAACATCCAGGGGTGAACGGTCTCACCGGTGAACAGGACCGGGGCGTTCCCGGCGACCGCCTTCGCGGCGTCGAACTGCGGGAACTCGGCGCGGACCCGCTCGGCGGACCATGCGGTGGGGCGGGCGTCCTGGCCGTAGATCGTCTCGTGGACGAGGGCGTAGAGGGGGTGGCAGGCGTACGACAGCAGGGTCTGGGCCTGCTCCTGGAAGGCGTCGGAGAGGGCGAGACCGCCGGGCGTGCGGACGAAGGCGTCCTCCAGGAGGTAGTGCAGGCGGTGGCTGCCGTCGCTCATGCCGAGCATCAGGCCGAGGGACTGGAAGGCCTCGACCGTGAAGCGGTAGCCGTTCGGCAGGGTGACCTCGTGGGCGAGCAGGTGGTCGGCGATCCGGCGGGCCCGCTCGACGTCCTGCGGGTAGCGGGCGTAGTGCGCGGCGACCTTGCGTTCCACGCGTGGGTAGGCGGCGCGGTAGACGTCGTCGGCGTGGGCGTCGAGGGAGGGCAGGCCACCGGTGATGACGGCGGTGTCCAGGCCCTGCGGGGCGAGGGAGAGGTACGACACGGTGCAGAAGCCGCCGAAGCTCTGCCCGAGCACGGTCCACGGGGCGCCGCCGGTGACCTCGGGGCGGATGGCCTCGCAGTCGTGGACGATGGAGTCGGCGCGGAAGTGGGTGAGATAGCGGGCCTGTTCGGCGGGGCCGCCGCGCAGCGGGAGCGTCTGCCGGGTGGCGGGCGTGGAGCGGCCGGTGCCGCGCTGGTCGAGCAGCAGGACGCGGTAGTCCTTCAGGGCCCGGTCGAGCCAGGCCTGACGTCCGACGAAACGGTTCGCTCCGAAGCCGGGGCCGCCCTGGAGGTACACCAGCCAGGGCAGCTGCTGCCCGGCCTTGTCGCGCGCGACCGCCTCACGGGCGTACAGCTCGATGGTCTCGCCGCCCGGGTCGGCATGGTCGAGGGGCACGGTGAAGTGACGGTCGGTGAGAACGACACCGGGCTGGTGGTAGCTGAGGCTCAACGGGGCTCCCGGGACGGATGAAGCGGACGCGTCCCAGTGGAGCACATGTCGGGGTGCGGGCCGGGACTGACCACCCCCCGTCACCTCGCCCGGGCAGCCGGGAGAAGATGCCGCAATGGAACGATCCCCGAAGAAGAGAGTCTGGACGCGGGCGGGCCGGGAGCAGGCCGCTTACGAGGCCAGCGAGAGCTTCTACACGGCCACGGTGCACGCACCGCCGCATCCGCACACCGTCGTGGGACTGGCCGTCGGGCAGCCGATGCCGACGGTGATGGAGGCGGTGGTGAGCATGCAGGAGGACGCGCGGGAGCTGGAGGCCGACGGCGTGCTGGGCCTCCAGGTAGTGAACGACACCGACGGCCTCCACGGTCAGCACAGACTCTTCATCGCCTATGGCACGGCGGTGCGCTGGGGTCAGCCGGAGTGAGCGGCCCGGCCGGTCGGCGGGCGGCGAGGCTGGAGCGCACTCGATGTGCGGGCGGTTGATGACCTTGGACACCGTGCCCACCGGCACTCCGGCGGCGCGGGCGACAGCGCGGGTCAGTCGGGCAGCGCGAAGTCGATCACATGGAGCGCCGAGGGTGTCGTACCGGTGGACTTCTCCTGGTACATGAACGACAGCACATGGTCGTACCGCACCCGCCACTCGTCGATGACGACCTCGCCGAAGGCGTTCAGGTCGCTGCCGTCGTACAGCAGGGTCCAGTCGGTGTACCCGGAGGACCTGGACGCGGCGGCGATCCGGCCGAAGGGGAAGACCGCGTAGGCGTTGTCGTACGGGTCCAGGACCAGCTTGGTGCGCTGGCTGGAGTGGAGCGGGACCGGGATCTCCGTCTTGGTCCAGGTGCCGGAGGTGTTCTTGCGGAGGTGGAAGGCGCGTCCGTCGGCGGTGCGGGCTGCGACGTAGTCGGTGGTGGACCGGCCGAAGCGGCCGGGGACGTAGCTGATGAGCGCGTGCGGGAGGCCGGTCGAGTCGGTCCACTGGCTCTCCTGGTTCATCAGCGAGTGGTCCGGGCCGAGGGGGTCCACGACGAGTCCGCTGTCCGTCACCGCCACCGTGTCGGAGGTGCCGGTGGTGGCGACCGGCGCACCGGCGTCGTTGCGCCAGGTGCGGCCCCGGTCGGTGGAGTACACATAGCCGGTGTCGTGGTTGGTGATGCCGCCGCTGCCGGACAGCACGGCGGCGTTCTGCTCGCGCCAGGTGAAGAGGGCGTGCAGCCGGCCGTTGACGTCGTAGTCGATGCCGTGCAGGTACATGTTGCGGGCGGTCGAGGAGCCGTGTGCGCTGGTGTACGTGCCGGTGGAGCTGGTCCACTCCCCCAGTGCCGTCCACGTCGAACCGTCGTACTCGGCGAGGGCGTTGCGGCCGTCGCCGGAGATGCCGGCCCGGTAGCTGAGCTGGAGCCTGCCTTCGGGGGTGGAGAGGAACTGCGGGTAGGTGAACTGCGGGGTGAGGGCGAGGCCGTCCAGGGAGGTCTGGACCGCACCGAAGACCGACGAGGTCCAGCTGGTGGTGGAGGGGTTGTCCATCAGCCCGGCCGTCGACTTCACATAGAAATAACCGTCGCTGTGGGAGTCCATGGCGAGGTGCAGGCGGCCATCAGACATGGAGACGCCCATGGAGATGACGTTGTGGGAGTCGCCGGCCTTCAGGACGTGGGAGAGGGTGACGGTCGACCAGCTGCTCGCGCTCAGGGCGCGGCGGCCGACCACGGCGTTGCCCGTCGAGGTGTACCAGGCGGCGTACTGGTAGCCCTTGTAGGTCAGCAGGCCGTGCTTCTGGAAGGAGTTGTTGTTGACCAGGCCGTCGTAGGAGACGAAGAAGACGGCCTGGGAGTCGAGTCGGGTGGTGCTCTTCCTGCTGACGGACGGGCCGGGGGCGGTGATGCGTCTTTTCATGAGCGGCTCCTACGATAGCGGGAGTTCACGGTGCGACCCCAGCCATCACGGCGGGTCGGAGTGCTGGACACCCCTATGGGTGGGCCCTGGCTTCCTGGACTCGCCGGCCCTCGCACACCGCCGGGTCGTCCAGGACGCGCAGCGGCCGGCCGGCGCCCTGCCCGCCCTGCGCCGGCTGCTCACCGTACCCAGCCGCTGACCCGGTACGCGCCCCCCGGTGACACCGCCGTCCGGCGGGCGGCCGAGGCACGGCTCGCCGCCCGGTGAGCGGCCGTCTGCCGCCGGGCCGGGCCCGGCGACTACCCTGCACTCGTCCGAGGACCGACTTCGAGGAGCCGCGATGCGTGTCGCTCTGTTCCTGACCTGTGTCAACGACACGCTCTATCCGGACACCGGCCGTGCCGTGGTGAAACTGCTGGACAGGCTGGGCGTGGAGGTCGACTTCCCGCTCGGCCAGACCTGCTGCGGGCAGGCGCACTACAACACCGGCTACCGGCATGAGGCGGAGCCGCTGGCCCGGCGGTTCGCCGAGGTGTTCCGGGGCTACGACGCGATCGTGACACCCTCCGGGTCGTGCGGGGCGATGGTGCGGGAGCTGTATCCGCGGCTCGGCGAGCGGGCGCGGGAGGAGGGCCGCGGGGACTCGCTGGCCCGGACCCTGGCGCCGGTGGTACCGAAGACGTACGAGCTGACGGAGTTCCTGGTGGACGTGGTGGGGGTGACGGATGTCGGCGCGTACTACCCGCACACCGTGACCTATCACCCGACCTGCCACGGGCTGCGCGGCCTGGGCCTGGGCGACCGGCCGCGCCGGCTGCTCCAGGCGGTCAAGGGGCTTCAGCTGGTGGAACTGCCCGGCGCCGAGGAGTGCTGCGGGTTCGGCGGCACCTTCGCGCTGAAGAACGCGGAGGTGTCGGCGGCGATGGGCACGGACAAGGTGCGCAACGCCGAGTCGACGGGCGCGGAGGTGCTGTGCGCGGCCGACAACTCGTGCCTGATGCACCTGGGCGGCACCATGAGCCGGCTGCGCTCGGGACTGCGGCCGGTGCACATCGCGGAGATCCTGGCGAGCACAGAGGAGGACCCTGCCCTATGAGCGGCACGTTCGTCGGCATGCCGGCCTTCCCCGAGGCCGCGCACAGCGCCGTCCACAATTCCACCCTGCGCGGCAACCTGCGCCATGCCACGCACACCATCCGCGCCAAACGGGCCCGTGCGGTGGCCGAGTTGCCGGACTGGGACCGGCTGCGCGAGGCGGGCCGCCGGATCAAGGACCACACGCTGCGCCATCTCGACCGGTATCTGGTCCAGCTGGAGGAGGCGGTCACGGCGGCCGGCGGCGTGGTGCACTGGGCCGCCGACGCCGCCGAGGCCAACCGGATCGTCGCCGAACTGGTCAAGGAGACCGGAGAGTCGGAGGTCGTCAAGGTCAAGTCGATGGCGACGCAGGAGATCGGGCTGAACGAGGCGCTGCTCGCCGAGGGCATCCGGGCCTACGAGACCGATCTCGCCGAGCTGATCGTGCAGTTGGGCAGGGACCGGCCCTCGCACATCCTGGTTCCGGCGATCCACCGCAACCGGGGTGAGATCCGTGACATCTTCAGCAGCGAGATGGCCGCGTGGGGCCGCCCCGCCCCGGACGGGCTGAGCGACTCCCCCGCCGAGCTGGCCGAGGCGGCCCGGCTGCACCTGCGGGAGAAGTTCCTGCGCGCCAGGGTCGGCATCTCGGGCGCCAACTTCATGGTCGCCGAGACCGGCACCCTGGTCGTCGTCGAGTCCGAGGGCAACGGGCGGATGTGTCTGACCCTGCCGGAGACGCTGATCTCGGTCGTCGGCATCGAGAAGGTGGTGCCCACCTGGCGGGATCTGGAGGTCTTCCTCCAGACGCTGCCCCGCTCCTCCACCGCCGAGCGGATGAACCCGTACACGAGCATGTGGACGGGGACCACCGACGGCGACGGACCCCGCACCTTCCACCTGGTGCTGCTCGACAACGGCCGCACCGACACCCTCGCCGACCGGGTGGGCCGCCAGGCACTGCGCTGCATCCGCTGCTCGGCCTGCCTCAATGTGTGCCCGGTGTACGAGCGGGCGGGCGGGCACGCCTATGGCTCGGTGTATCCCGGCCCGATCGGCGCCATCCTCAGTCCGCAGCTCAGGGGCACCGCGAGCGAGATCGACGCCTCGCTGCCGTATGCGTCGAGTCTGTGCGGCGCCTGCTACGAGGTGTGTCCGGTCGCCATCGACATCCCCGAGGTGCTGGTCCATCTGCGGGAGCGGGTGGTGGAGGGCGGCCCGGCGGTGCAGCAGGGCAACAAGGTGCTGCTCCGGCCGGCCAAGGGCCATGCGGCGGAGCGGGCGGCCATGCGGGCGGCGCGCTGGGCCCTGGCCCGCCCCGGCGCGCTGCGCACCGGTCAGCGGCTCGCCTCGCGCACCCGTCGGCTGCATCCGCGCACCCTGCCGGGGCCGGGCAGCGCGTGGACCGGCACCCGGGACCTGCCGGCCGTACCGGCGGAGCCCTTCCGGGACTGGTGGCAGCGCACCCGTGGGGGAAAGGACGGCGCCAAGTGAGCAGCAGGGAACGGATCCTGGGCCGGGTACGGCGCGCCCTCGCCGATGTGACGCCGGACGAGCGGCCGTACGAGGAGGCCGTGCCGCGGGACTATCTGCGCGCACACGGGGAGCGTACGGCCGAGCAGACGGTGGAGCTGCTGGCGGAGAACCTGGTGGACTACCGGGCGCTCGTGCACCGCGCCACCGACGAGGAGATGCCGCATCTCGTCATGCGGCTGCTGGCCCGGCGTGGCTCGCAGGAGGTGCTGGTACCGCCGGGGCTGCCACCGGCGTGGCTGGCCGCCGCCGACCCGGTGCGGATCCATGACCGGGCGGTGAGTACAGCGCAGTGGCTGGACCGGGTCGGCAGTGTGGTGACGGGCTGTGCCGTGGCGATCGCCGAGACCGGCACGATCGTCCTGGACGGCTCTCCCGACCAGGGCCGGCGCCGCATCTCGCTCATTCCCGATCACCACATCTGTGTGGTGCGGGTGCCCGGCCAGGTGGTCTCCTCCGTCCCTCAGGCCCTCGAACGCCTCGATCCGGCCCGCCCGTTGACCTGGATCTCCGGCCCGTCCGCCACCAGCGACATCGAGCTGGACCGGGTGGAGGGCGTACACGGCCCACGGACCCTGGAAGTGATCCTGCTCGGCTGACCACCGCGCCCCGGTGGAGTCGGGCGGGCGTGTGCCGGTCCGGGTGGCGAATCCCCCGTGACAGCGGTGCTAAACAAGCGCTTAGATAGGGTCGGAAGCCGTGTTCCCCGCCCCTTCGGAGGCCCCGTTGTTCACATCCGTCGACGATGTCTCGGCCCGCCTCGCCGTAACGGGCTACCTCGCCTCGCCCGCCGTCGCCACCACCGTGTTCCTCGCCGCCCGGCTCGGCAAGCCGCTGCTGGTGGAGGGCCCCGCCGGGGTGGGCAAGACCGAGCTGGCCAAGGCCGTCGCCCAGGCGGCCGAGGCCCGGCTGGTGCGGCTCCAGTGCTACGAGGGCGTGGACGAGTCCCGCGCCCTGTACGAGTGGAACCACGCCAAGCAGCTGCTGCGCATCAGCGCGGGCCGCGACGAGAGCTGGGACGAGACCCGCACCGACATCTTCAGCGAGGAGTTCCTGCTCCCCCGCCCGCTGCTCACCGCCATCCGCGGCGACGAGCCGACGGTGCTGCTCATCGACGAGACCGACAAGGCCGACGTGGAGATGGAGGGCCTGCTCCTGGAGGTGCTCAGCGACTTCCAGATCACGGTCCCGGAGCTGGGCACGGTCACCGCGACCCGCCGGCCGTTCGTCGTCCTCACCTCCAACGCCGGCCGGGAGCTGTCCGAGGCTCTGCGCCGGCGCTGCCTCTTCCTGCACATCGGCTTCCCGGAGCCGGAGCTGGAGCGGCGGATCGTCCGGCTGAAGGTGCCCGGCCTCGGCGACGCGCTGACCGAGTCGGTGGTCCGGGTGGCCGGGGCGCTGCGCGCGATGGACCTGCGCAAGGTGCCGTCGGTCGCCGAGACCGTCGACTGGGCGCACACTCTGCTGGCACTCGGCGCCGGCACCCTGGACGAGACGGTCGTACGGGACACCCTCGGCGTGCTCCTCAAGCACCAGGACGACATCCAGAAGGCGGCGGCCACACTCGACCTGGACGCGCTGTGACCGCGGTCGCCGACCGGATCACCGATCTGGTCGGGGCCCTGCGCGCCCACGGGGTGCGGATCGGCACCGGCGAGACCGTGGACGCGGCCCTCGCGGCCGAGGCGCTGGGGCTCGCGGACCGGGAGCGCCTGCGCGAGGGACTGGCGGCGACCCTGCTGCACGGCCCGGGTCAGCGGCCCGTCTTCGACCAGGTCTTCGACCTGTACTTCCCGTGCCGGGTCGGCGGCCCGGACAGCGGGCCCGCGGACCGCGAGAAGCTGCGCGACCGGCTGGCCGAGGCCCTCGCCGCCGGCGACCGGGCCCTGCTGGCCCGGTTGGCGGCGGAGGCGGTCGACGGCTTCGGCGGATACGGCAACTCGCCGGGTTCGGACGGCTGGTCGGCGTACCAGACGCTGGAACGGGTGCGCCCGCAGACGCTGCTCGCCCGGGTGCGGGCGGACGCGCGGGCCCGGGACCGGGGCGGCGCCGGGTTCGCGGACCGGCTGCTGGACGACGAGATCCGGCGCCGGATCGAGGAGTTCCGGCGGATGGTCGGGGCCGAGGCGCGGCGCCGGGTGGCCGAGCGGCGCGGCCGGGACGAGATCGCCCGGCGGGCGGTCCGGCCGACGGCCGACCGGGTGGACTTCCTCTTCGCGAACCGGGAGCAACTGGCCGAGCTGCGCCGGACGGTGCAGCCGCTGGCCCGCAAGCTGGCCACCCGGCTCGCCGCGCGCCGCCGCCGGGCCGCCCGCGGCACCGTCGATCTGCGCCGCACCCTGCGCTCCTCGCTGTCCACGGGCGGGGTGCCGATGCGTCCGGTGCTGCGCCGGCGCCGCCCGGTGCGCCCCGAACTCGTCCTGCTCTGCGATGTCTCGGGCTCGGTGTCCGGTTTCTCGGACTTCACCATGCTGCTGGTGCAGGCGCTGCACGACCAGTTCAGCAAGGTGCGGGTGTTCGCCTTCGTCAACCGGCTGGACGAGGTCACCGGCCTGCTCGACCACGGCCGCGCCGACCCCGACGGGCTGAGCGCCCGGATCCTGGCCGAGGCCGCCCTCACCGGCTGGCACGGCAGCAGCGACTACGGCATGGCGCTGGGCGAGTTCACCGAGCGGTACGGCGCGGCGGTCTCCCCGCGCACCACGGTGTTCGTGCTCGGCGACGCCCGGACCAACATGAGCGACCCCAATCTGCCGGCCGTCCGCGACCTCGCCCGGCGCGCCCGCCGCGTCTACTGGCTGAACCCCGAGCCGCAGAGCCGGTGGGGCACCGGCGACTCGGCCGCCCCCGCCTACGCCGAGCTGGTCGAGATGCACGAGTGCCGTACGGCCCGGCAGCTCGGCACGCTGATCGCCCGGCTGCTCCCGGTGTGACCCGGGGTGGCGGCCCCGGCGGGGCAGCGGCTGCGAGGATGTCCGCCATGAGCCATGTCCCGGTGCCGCTCGGCACGTTCCCCACCCCGCTCGAACCCGCGCCCCGGCTGGCCGCCGCGCTCGGCCTCGGCCCCGACGACCTGTGGATCAAACGGGACGACCTGACCGGCCTGGGCGGCGGCGGGAACAAGATCCGCAAGCTGGAGTGGACGGCCGGCGCCGCGCTCGCCGAGGGCGCGGACACGCTGGTGACGACCGGCGCACCGCAGAGCAACCACGCCCGGCTGACCGCCGCCGCGGGCGCCCGTCTGGGCCTGGACGTCGTCCTCGTGCTGCGGGGCTCGCCGGGCGCCTCCCGGTCCGGGAATCTCGCGCTGGACGGGCTGTTCGGGGCGCGGCTGGCCTGGGCCGGCGCGGTGGACCAGGCGGGGCTGGACGCGGCGGCGGCCGAGGTGTGCGCCCGGCTGCGGGCGGACGGCGCCCGGCCGGCGCTGATCCCGTTCGGCGGATCCGGCGCACTGGGCGCCCGCGGGTATGTGCGCTGCGGGGAGGAGCTGCGCGAGCAGCTGCCGGAGCTGCGCACCGCGGTGGTCGCGCTGGGCTCGGGCGGCACCATGGCCGGCCTGGTCGCCGCGCTGGGCGCCGGATCGGTGCTCGGTGTGGACGTGGGCGCGCTGCCCGACCCCGCCTCGGCGGTGGCCCGGTTCGCGACCCCGCTGACCGCGAGCGAGGTCACGGTGGAGGAGCTGCGGGTACGCCGCGACCAGGTGGGCGAGGGGTACGCGACCCTGACCGGGCCGGCCGCCGAGGCGCTCCGGCTGGCCGCGCGCACCGAGGGCCTGGTGCTCGACCCGGTCTACACCGGCCGGGCCCTGGCCGGGCTGCGCGCGGCCGTCCGGGACGGCGGGATCCGGCCGGGCGAGCGCACGGTCTTCGTCCACACCGGCGGCCTGCCCGGCCTGTTCGGACACGCGGACGCCGTGGCGTTCGCGGAGAAGGGTGCGGCGGCCTTCGACGGGTGACCGCCCTTTTCGGAGCCTTCCGCCTCACCGGCCCTTGGCGTACTCGTTCGCCATGGTCCCGGCGAAGTCGTAGACCACGACCTGTTCGTCACCCACCACCCAGGCGTCATGGCCGGGCGGCAGCACGAACACATCGCCGGGGCCGACCTCGCCCTCGTTGCCCTCGTCCGTGCGGATGCGCATCCTTCCCTGCACCACGAAGCCGTTGTGATGGACCTGGCAGCTCTCGGTGCCCGCGATCGGGCCCACGGACTCCGACCAGCGCCAGCCGGGCTCGAAGGTGCCCACCGCGAAGTCGAGCCCGGTCAGGTGGACGGCTTCGAGGTGGCCCCGGGGGAAGTCGCGCCGTTCGTCCGGCTTGTCGACCGTCTTCACTTCCAGCATGACGGCCTCCTCCCTTTGGTTGTCCCGCCTCCATCGTCGGCCCGCCCACACGTGGCCGCCATAGGAACCGAACGGTAGAAAACGGACAACGATGTCAGGCTGCGCGGCTGTGCTCCACGGGCACCGGCGCCGCCCGTGCGGCACGGCGTACGGCGCACAGCGCGGCGAGATAGGCGACGTCGAGGAGGAAGCAGCCGACGTAGAGGTAGTACATCAGGGCGCTGTCGTAGCGGGGGTCCCCGGCGGGGTCGGTGAGCAGCGCCAGCGAGGCGCAGGCCGTCCCCAGCAGCTTGGCCAGCGCGATGCCGGCCGACTGTCCGCGGGTGCCGCGGCGCGCGGCGAGCATCGCGAGGAACATGCCGGACATCGCCAGGTTGCTGCCGAACGCCGTGATGGTGCCGACCCCTTGGTCGAACTCCTGCGAGGCGTAGTCCATGCCCACGTAGGCCAGCGCCAGCAGCACGGCGAGCGCCGGAAGGAACAACCGGCCGGGCAGATACGGGAATTCGGACCGTCCGAAGCGTACGACCGTGTAGCCGACGGCGAGGTCGAAGCAGAACCACACGATGTTCACGACGTGCAGCATCCCGGCCGGGGGCCGTACGAACGCGAACATGAACTCCCAGCTGATGTTGGTGGCGAAGGCCACCACCGGCATCCCGAAGGTGCGCTCCCGCACCCCGGTGCGGACCAGCAGCACATAGGCCGCCGTCCAGAAGGCTCCCGTGCCGAGCAATAACGCCGTGTGCAACGACTGCATCGCGCCCCCATCCCTGTAGGCCCGTCCCTGTAGGCCCATCCCTGTAGGCACCGCTCGGCCCAGCCTAGGGTCCGGACCGGGCGTGGGTCACCAGGACCGGGCCGCCCGCAGCAGGTGCGCGCGGACGCGGGCCACGTCCGGGCGGTCGGCGGCGCCGGGCCGCTGGACGAGGAAGGCGGTGTTGATCGGCGGGTCCTCCGGTTCCCGCAGGGCCACCAGCGCACCGGAGGCCAGCAGGTCCTGGCAGAGATAGCGGGGCAGCACGCCGAAGCCGGCGCCCGCGGTCACCGCCGCGAGCACCCCGCGCAGGTCGGGTACGGTCACGGCGGCGGTCAGGGACAAGCGCCGGCCGAACACATGACGCCAGTAGCGGCGGGCGATCGGCAGATCCTCGGCGTAGCTGACCAGCGGGACGTCGTGCAGCGCCGACGGCCCCTCGGTGGCCGGCCGGTCCGCCAGCCGCTCGGCCCACACGGGCGCGGCGACCAGCACGAACTCCTCGTCCACCAGCGGAACCGCGTGCAGCGTCCGGCCGCGCGGACGGGTGGTGGCGATCACCAGGTCGTGACGGCCGGCGCGCAGCTCCTCCAGCAGCGGATCCGTCAGCCCGGTCGCCACCCGCAGCCGTACGCCCTCGCCGACGAGCGGCGCGAGCGCGGGCAGCACGGTGGTGCACAGGAACTCGGCGGGGCCGGCCAGATGGACCGGTTCGGCCCGGGCCCCGGCGGGCGGGGTGGGCCCGGCGACGGCGGCCAGTTCGTCCAGCGGAGCCGCGATCCGGGCCGCGAGTTCGTCGGCCACCGGGGTCGGCGCCGCTCCCCTCGGCCGGCGTTCGAACAGCTCCCGGCCGGTCTGCCGTTCCAGTGCGCGGATCTGCGTCGTCACCGTCGGCTGCGACAGCCCCAGCAGCCGCGCGGCGCCGGTGAAGGAGCCGGAGCGGTACACGGCGAGGAAGGTGCGCAGCAGGTTCAGATCGAGGGAGGCGGTGTCCACGCGTCCGAGTATCACCGCTGCGCAGACGCCCCGGTCGGGCGGACGGACACACGGGCCGGGCACCGCAGTGGGTGGACCGGGTGATGCCGGATCGATACGGCATGGGCCGCCCGGGGGACCGTACCGAGGCGGACGTGGCCCGCGGAGCGTCCCCCCGGGCAGTCTCGACCCGCAAGCGATCCCCGTCCCCCTCCCTGCCTCGAAGGAGCCAGATGACCACCCAGGCCCTGCCCACGACCATCGACGAGGTCATCGACCGCATGCAGCAGATCGACGACCGGCTCGATCCGCGCGACGGCGTGGCGTGCTTCAACCGCATGTACCTGAAGGTCACCCGCCTGGTGAAGGAGAACGTCGGCGCGGGCACGTTCAAGGACAACGCCTTCCTGGAACGCATGGACGTCATCTTCGGCGGGCTCTATCTGCGCAACGTCGACGCCGCGGCCGCCGGCCGGCCGGTCAACCCCTCCTGGGCGCCGCTGTTCGAGATGCGGGCCAACCCGGTGATCTGGCCGATCCAGTTCGCCTTCGCCGGCATGAACGCCCACATCAACCACGACCTGGCCGTGGCGGTGGTGCAGACCTGCGCCGAGCGCGGCACCACCCCGCAGACCGCGCCCGTCCACGAGGACTACGAGAAGGTCAACGACCTCCTCGCGAGCGTCGAGGCCGAGGTCCGCGCCGAGTTCGAGACCATGCTCGTCCATGTGGCGACCCAGCCCGCCGAGGCCCTCAAGCACGCGGTGGGCAGCTTCGGCATCTTCACGGCCCGGGAGACGGCCTGGACCAACGCCCAGACCCTGTGGCACGACAGGAACATCTCCCTGATCTACGACAGCCACCTCGAGGCCGTCGCGCGCATGGTCGGCACCACGAGCCGCGCCATCCTGGTCCCGGTCGTGCCTCCGCCGGCCGTCTGACCCGTCCCCTGCGTCGTACAGGGCAGGCATAGGGAAGCCGATACCTGGCATTCGGCGTTTCATTGGTTGCCTATGGGGCACCTCGCCTACGTTCTTCTCCTGGACACCCAAGCTCCGGGAGAAGAACCATGTCGAAGATCCTTTTTGTGCTGACCGGCGCCGACCACTGGACGCTCGCCGACGGCACCTTGCATCCCACCGGCTTCTGGGCCGACGAGGCCGTGGCCCCGTACCGGGCGCTGAAGGCCGCGGGGCACGAGATCGTGGTGGCCACACCGGGCGGCGTGCTGCCGCCGGTGGACCGGGCCAGCCTGGCCGCGGAGGCCAACGGCGGCCAGGAGCGGGCCGACGAGATCGCCCGCACGCTGGAGGAGATGACCGAGCTGCGCGAACCGGTGAAGCTCGCGGAGGTCGACCTGGACGACTTCGCCGCCGTGTTCTACCCCGGCGGCCATGGCCCGATGGAGGACCTCGCCGTGGACGCCGACTCGGGCCGGCTGCTGGTCGCGGCGCTCGACTCGGGCAAGCCGCTGGCCGTGGTCTGCCATGGGCCGGCCGCGCTGCTCGCCGCCGTACGCGCCGACGGCACCAACGCCTTCGCCGGCTACCGGGCGACGGCCTTCACCAACGCCGAGGAGACCCAGGCCGGCTTCGCCGAGCGGGCCGCCTGGCTGCTCCAGGACCGGCTGGCCCAGGCCGGTGTGGACATCCGGGCCGGCCAGCCGTGGGCCCCGCACGTGGTGGCCGACCGCAACCTGATCACCGGCCAGAACCCGGCCTCGGCGGGCCCGGTCGCGGAGGAACTGCTCAAGCGGCTCGGCTGAGCGGACGGGGATTTCCGGCTAAGTTGGGCGCCATGAGCAACCTTGACCGCGCGCCCGAGCCCAGTGTCTGCGGTGGCCGCGGATTCGTCGTCGCCGAACCGGTCCGCGAGCTGCTGAGCCCCCGCCGGGTGAAGCTGGGGGAGGCGACGGAGGTGCGCCGGCTGCTGCCGAACCTCGGCCGCCGCATGATCGGCGCATGGGCCTTCGTGGACCACTACGGCCCCGACGACATCGCCGACGAGCCCGGTATGCAGGTGCCGCCGCACCCGCACATCGGGCTCCAGACGGTCAGCTGGCTGCACGAGGGCGAGGTGCTGCACCGCGACTCGACGGGCAGCCTGCAAACGATCCGGCCGCGGCAGCTGGGCCTGATGACCTCGGGCCGCGCGATCAGCCACTCCGAGGAGAGCCCGCGCCCACACGCCCGCTTTCTGCACGGCGCCCAGCTGTGGGTGGCGCTGCCCGACGAACACCGGCACACCGAGCCGAAGTTCGAGTACCACCCCGAACTGCCCACGGTCACCGCGCCCGGCCTGACCGCCACGGTGATCCTGGGCGACCTCGACGGCTCGGTCTCCCCCGGTACGGCCTACACCCCCATCGTCGGCGCCGACCTCGCCCTCACCCGCGGCGCCGACGTCCGGCTCCCGCTGGAACCGGACTTCGAGTACGGCGTGCTGGCCATGTCCGGCGAGGTCCACGTGGACGGCGTGCCGGTACTGCCCGGCTCGCTCCTCTACCTCGGCTGCGGACGCACCGAACTCCCGCTGCGCGCCGAGTCGGACGCCGGGATCATGCTGCTGGGCGGTGAACCGTTCGCCGAGGAGCTGATCATGTGGTGGAACTTCGTCGCCCGCTCCCAGGAGGAGATCGAACGGGCGCGGGAGGACTGGATGAACGGCGTCCGCTTCGGCGAGGTGAAGGGTTACGACGGGGCCCCACTGCGCGCACCGAAGCTGCCGGAAGTACCGCTGAAACCGCGCGGAAGGGTGCGTTGACCTGGGGAAACTCTGATGTGCAGTCCAGGGCATTCGAGACCGTCTCTTCGCCTGCCCTCCAGCGACGATCGCTGGTGGCACGGGCCCTTGGACGCTGCCTCCGGGACGCCTCCGAGGCTGCCCGCGTTTCCAAAGTCTGGTCATATGAGGGCAGCTTTGGCCGGACGAATGCTGACCTCATACTGACTTTACTGACGAGTCATCAGCATATGGTGAAGCGGTGTGATCGCTCCTTGGAGCGCGGCTGAGGGAGAGATCATCTGCATCGTGTTGTCGGCTGACGCTGCCCCCCGCAGCCGATAGCCCTCGGGGCTAGTCGTCGCAGGTCGGCCGCTCGGGCAGTTGTGGGAACCAAACAGCTGCAGGTGTAGGGGCACTACCGTCCGATCCCAGCGGCGAACATGGCATCCCGAGAAACGACCCCACCCTCAGCGAACCTCCCCCAGCCGCCGGCCCCGTCGGCACCACCATTTAGCCCGCGGTCGAGTGGAGTCCCCGCTGCTTCCCGGGCGCGCCGCCTTCCGGGACCGATACGAAGATCACGACCAGTCGGTGATCTTCGAGAGGACCCCTCCCCCTGAGCTTTACCCGTACCGCCGCCTTCACCGTCGGCCCGTGCAGGGCCAGGAGCAGGGCGTCGAGCTCACGGGGGTGCGCGGCGGCGCGTTCGGCGATCCTGCCGGCGTCCTTCTGGGCCGGAGGAAGGGCTTGCTCTCGACTCGTTGGCGCCGGACTACCCAGCGGCTCGTGGCGGTCCTGGCCGATCGGGGGCGGGAGGCGATGGACTGTCGGCAGCTCGCGGCGGCCGTGGTCTGTAGGTGGTCGCGACCGTTGGAAGGTTGGATCTGTCTGTGACCGTACGCGGTTCTTCGAATGTCGGCGGGTGAAGGTGTACCTGCTGGTGCCGCGCCACGGGCGCCGGCACCATCGACACCGTCCAAGTGGCGCCGGGCCGAGCGGGGGCGGCATGCGCCTGACGAGGGCCCCTCGCCCGGCGCCCCGCCCTGGTTCGACGGCGAGATCTCCGCCACGCGCGAGTGGCGCCGAGCCGTCCACAACACCGGACCCTTGGAGGGAGCAGCAACGCGCCGGTCCGTGACTTCGCGCGCCCCCTGCAAGCGAACAACCCCTTCGATGAGAGGATCTGCCACCGCAACCCCAAGCGACGCGCCACCTCCGAGCCGTTGCCGTCGGACTGATGCATGGCGTGATCGAGCGTCACTCACCTTTCACGGGTGACGACCGGCCTTCGGTGTGCTCTGGACGGCTGGGTAGGGTCGCGGTACCCAAGCTGGAGAGGTAGTTGCATGGCCCACGACATTGTGATTGCTCAGACGACCAGCGACGACGAGGGGCAGGCGACGATGCTGGCCCGAGGTGCAGTCGAGAGCAAGCTGGCAGCGGGAGTTCACATCGATGCGCCCATCACCGCCTTCTACTGGTGGAAGGGGAAGGTCGAGGCGGCGCGGGAGTGGCGCATCTCGTATATGACTACGACGGACCGTCTTCCCGCGCTAGAAGCGTGGGTGCACGAGAAGCACTCGTACGACGTCCCCCAATGGATCACACTGCCCGTAACCGGCGGGTCGGAGGCGTACCTGTCCTGGGTCTTCGAGGAGACGGAATCCGACTGAGTGGTTGTTGTCTTTCCGGTCTTGATGGCTGTGTTTCCGCTGGTCAGGTATAGGGTCGGCGGCCTCGTGGCAGTGGTGATGTGTCGTGTCGTCGCTGGGGTGGAGGTCGGGGATGCCGTCGGTCGTGGGGCTGCTGGAGCAGCGTGAGCTCACTGCTCGCCGTCGTGTGGACGAGCTGCGGGAGGATGCCGACCGCATTCACGCCGAGCTGGATGTGGCCGAGCGGGAGTGGAGCGAGTGGGTCATCGCCCGCTCGCGCGTGGGCGAGGTGCTGGCCCCGGACGACGACGCCGACGCCTCCGAGGACCAGGGTCATCCGGACGGGCCGCCGGTTCGTCCCGAGCCGGCGGAAGCGGCGAGGCGGAAGTCCGTGGTACCGATGTGGCGTGCGGGACTGGCCTGCTCGGCGCTCTCGGTGGACTATCAGCGCATCCTGCAGGCTCTCGCGGACCGGAGCCGGCTCGGTCAAGGACCTTTGACGTGCCAGGAGATGGCGGCCTGCTTCGGCCTGGGCCCGGTGCCGGCGAAGGTGGAAGCGCTGCGGTCGAAGGCGAAGCGGCTGGTGGCCCGGGGGTGGCTGGTCGAGTCGGCGCCGGGCAAGTTCACGCTCGCGAAGGACGTGGCCGGGCAAGGCGGCGCGTCATGAGCATCGTCATCGACCAGTAGACCATCGCCTCGTCACCTGGGTCCCACGCCGCGATACTCGGCCCAGTCCCGCGAGGCGGCACACCAGCCAGCCTTTCATCACCACTCGGATACCCGTTCGAGTGAAGCAAGAAGCCGAAGCGACTGGTCCAACTGGGCTTGGTATGCGGCCGGGTGGGCGTCGGCCAGCCGACGGACCCAGGCGGTGGCCGAGTTGAAGCAGAAGATAAACGAGCCAGCGTAAAATCTGTCTTCGCACCGCATCGGTTCAGTCTGTGTCGGCCAGCCACTGGTCGATGAGCGCCTTGCCAATCGAATCGACCCGGTACGGGCCGCCGAGCGTAGCGTCCGCCAGCCGCGCGCGCAGTTCCGCGGCCGTGAACCAGCGTGCCTCCACCACTTCCACGTTGTCCACATCGATCGCATCGGAAACGGCCTCGGCGCGAAACCCGATCATCACCCCGGCCGGGAACGGCCACCCCTGGGAACCCTGGTAGGTCACCGCACCCACGGTGACGCCGGCTTCCTCCCGCACCTCGCGGCGCACCGTGTCCTCGAAGCTCTCGCCAATCTCGACGAACCCGGCCAGTGTGCTGAAGCGGTTCGGGCCGGATGCCGCATGGCGGCCGAGCAGGCAGCGCCGGGGCGTGCCCGGAAGCTCGACTAGCACGATCACGGCCGGTTCGATCCGCGGGAACAGCAGCTTCCCACAGTTCTGGCAGGTCCGCAGGTGGCCACCATTGCAGGACCGGGCCGGGCCCCCGCAGGCGCCACAAAACCGCTGATTGCGGTTCCAGTGCAGAATTCCCCGCGCGTACGCCAGCAGACCCGCTTCGTCCGGCGTGATGGTGGGAACCATCGCCCGCACGTCCAGCATCCTGTCCGCGCCGGCCAGCTCGACGGCGCTCTCCCGTTCGAGCCCGGACACATCAGCCGCGAACACCGCCCTCTCGCCTTCGAGGCCGAGCAGCACCCGGTCGCCGGCCGCGACGAGGATGTCCCTCGCCTGGGCCAAGGGCAGCCGCAACGGCGTTTCGTTTCGCACCAGGCACTGGTCCTGCCACAGGGGAATGACCTGGGTACTGGCCCTGGTCAGCAGTGCCTCGATCCAGTCCGAGTCCCCCCGCCGATCAACGACACGGTCGAGCCCCAACCCGCTGTAGTACACCGCTCCTCCTGGATCACAGTGTCCGCCTGTCCTCGACACTAGCGGATACGTCCGCCGACACCCTCCGCAGCCAGAACTTGCCTAAGACGTCATTTCACTTGGCTAGTCGGCGGTGGCATATGAGGGTCGCGGCGATGGCTGTGAAGGCGAGGAAGTGTTCCGGCTTGCGCTCGTAGCGGCGGTGCAGGCGGCGGCAGCCGGACAGCCAGGACACGGTCCGCTCCACCACCCAGCGGTGTCGGCCCAGCCGCCGGGACGACTCGATGCCCTTGCGGGCAAGGCGGTGCTGGATGCCGCGGGAAGCGAGCCGTCGCCGCAGGTGGCGGTAGTCGTAGCCCTTGTCACCGTGCAGCTTGGCGGGCCGCCGGCGTCGAGGGCCGCGACGTGAGCGGATGGGTGGGATGC
>NZ_JBHXVE010000029.1:0-93964 GCF_042672505.1 Streptomyces sp. NPDC127190 | reverse complement strand
GGCGCCCCCCCGGGGCCCCGGGGGGGGGGGGGGGCCCGCGACGTTCCACAGCCGTACCGTGTGGTCGACGTTGGCGGTGGCCAGGGTCCGGCCGTCGGGGCTGAACGCCACGCCGTACGCACCGCCGCTTCGGGCGGCGAGGGGATGGCCCAGCGGCACAGGCCGGTAAGGGTGGGTCACGTCCCACAGGCGGGTGGTGTCGTCCGCGGAGGCCGTGGCCAGCACGTGCCCCTGCGGGCGGAAGGCCAGGGCGGTGACCGCTCCTTTGTGCGCGGTGAGCGGCTCACCGATGCCGGTCGCGTGCGCCGGACGGGAGACGTCCCACAAGCGGACCTGCTGGTCGATCTTGCCTCCGCTCGCCAGCGTCCGGCCGTCCGGGCTGAAGGCGACCGAGCTGACCTCGCCCCGGTGACCGGTGAGCGGACTGCCCAGCAGCTTGGCGCGCGCGGGATCGCGTACGTCCCACAGCCGGATGGTGCCGTCCCGGCTGGCGCTGGCCAGGATCGTCCCGCTGGGGCTGAACGCCAGTTTCCGTACGGCGTTGGTGTGGCCGGTCAGAGGGCGGCCGAGGGGTGTGGGCCGTGCCGGGTCGGTGACGTCCCACAACCGGACGGTACTGTCCGTGCTGCCGCTGGCCATGATGTGCCGCACCCGGCTGAACGCCACGGTGTTGACGTAGCTCGAGTCCGGGATGACGGTGTCCGGGAGCTTCCAGAGCCGGACGGTGTGGTCGGCGCCGGCCGAGGCGAGGCTGTGCCCGTCCGGGCTGAACGCCAGCCAGTAGACGTATTCGGTGTGCCCGGTGAGCGGTTGCCCGAGCGGGACGGGTGCGGACGGGTCCATGACGTTCCACAGGCGGACGGTGTGGTCGGCTCCGGCGGTGGCCATGACCCGCCCGTCCGGGCTGAAGGCAACCGCGTACACCGTGTCGTCGTGCGCGGCCAGGGGCTTTCCGAGCGGGACGGGTGCGCGCGGGTCGGTGACGTTCCACAGGTGGACGGTGCGGTCGTTGCCCGCGCCGGCCAGGAGACGGCCGTCGGGGCTGAAGGCGACGGAGAACACGGTGTCCTGGAAGCCGGTGAGCCGCCCCAGACGCTGCGGCTTGGCGGGGTCGGTGATGTTCCACAGCCGGATGGTGTGATCGTGACCGGCGCTGGCGAGCGTGCGCCCGTCGGGGCTGATCGCGGCCGAGGCGACGGCGCCGTGGTCGTGTCCCTTGAGGGGGTGGCCGAGCAGCCGCGGGTGCGCCGGGTCCGCGACGTTCCACAGCCGGACCGTACCGTCGTCGCTCGCGCTGGCGAGCGTGTGCCCGTCCCGGCTGAAGGCCACGGAGAAGACGTAGCTGCTGTGACCGGTCAGCGGCGCTCCCCACGCAGTGGGGTGGGTGGGGTGGGTGACGTTCCACAGCCGTACCGTGCGGTCGCGTCCGGCGGACGCCAGGGTGCGGCCGTCGGGGCTGAAGGCGAGCCAGTAGACCCACGTGCTGTGGCTGTCGACGGGACGGCCGATCGGCACCGGGTGGGTCGGGTCCGCGACGTTCCACAGCCGGATCCGCCCGTCCGCGCCTCCGGCGGCGAGGGTGCGGTGGTCGGGGCTGTACGCGACCGCGAACACGGTGCCGTCTCCCGCGGGCAGGACCCTGGAGACCGGGGCGCCGGCGGCGCTGATCAGGTCGGTTTGCAGCTCGGGCCGCGGACGGATGCGGTAGGCGGCGATATCCAGTTGGGCGGCGAGCGAGGGATCGGTCTGCCGTAACTGGCTCGCCTCGGTCTGCACCTCCCCGGCGATGGCGTTGTTCCGTTCGGCCTGGGCGGTCGCGGTCTTCTTGAACGCCACTCCGGCGGCCACCGACGCGACGAGGGCCAGCACGCACACGGCGGTGATTCCGGCGCGGCGCAGACGTGCCGCACGGCCCGCGTGCCGGATGGACGCGGCGAGGAACTCCTCCACCCGGGGGCCGGTGGCCGGACCGTCGCCACGGGTGGCGGCCCATTGCCGCGCCGCAGCCAGCACGCCGCCCCGGTACAGGGCACCGGGGTCGCGGCCCTGCCGTTGCCAGACGGCGGCCGCCTCGGTGATCTGCTGGTGCATCAGCAGACCCGCCCGGTCCTCGTCGATCCACCCGCGCAGCCTGGGCCAGGCGTGCAGCAGCGCCTCGTGAGTGATTTCGGCGCTGTCCCTGTCCAGGGTGACCAGCCGTGCCTGGGCGAGCAGGTCCAGCACGGCGCCGGTGTCCGGGCCGAGGTCCTCGCGCGACACGGGCCGTTTGGTGTCGTCGGTTCCGTCGCCGAGGGACACCATCCGCAGCAGCACGGAGCGGGTGAGCCGGCGCTGTTCGGCGGACATCTGCTCGTAAAGGGCCTCGGCGGTGTTGGCCAGGGCGTGCGGGATGCCGCCCGCGGCCTCGTAGCCGCTCAGCGTCAGCGTGTTGCCGCGACGGCGCAGCCAGGTCTCCCGCATGGCATGGGAGACCAGCGGCAGGACGCCCGGTTGTCCGGTGGCCTCCGCCACGACCCGGGCCAGCAGGGCCGTCTCCACGGCGCACTCGGAGCGGACCGCCGGCTGGCTGACGGCGCGGCGCAGTTCCTCCGTCGACATGGGGCCGACCAGCAACTGGGCGTCCTGGAGAGCCGCCACGAGTTCGGGGTGCTGGGAGCAGCTCGCGTAGAAGTCGGCGCGCACACCGATGACCACGCGGGTACGGCTGTTGGCGGCCTGGGCCGCGGTGAGCAACGCGCTGACGAAACGGTCCCGTTCGTCCTTGCTCCGGCACAGGGTGAAGATCTCTTCGAACTGGTCGACGACCAGCAGCAGATCCGTGTCGTCGGGGCAGTCCGCCCTGGCGAGTCCCTGGAGGACCGCCTGGTGCAGGGACCGGGAATCGGCGCCGAGCTCCCTGTGCAGGGCAGACGCCGTGCCCCCGGCGAAGGCCGAGAGCCGGGCGGCACACTCCTCCAGCGGATGCGCTCCAGGGGTGAACAGCAGGACCGGCAGACCCGGACCGCCGACCGCATCACCCTCGCGCAGACGAGGGATCAGACCGGCGCGCAGCAGCGAGGACTTACCGGATCCCGACGCCCCGAACACGGCGACGAACCGGGCTGCGCGGACCCGGGCGACCAGGTCGTCCGTGAGTCTCTCCCGCCCGAAGAACCGGTCCGCGTCCTCCGGCTGGAAGGCCGACAGCCCCACATAGGGGCACGGCCGGTCCTGTTCCCGGCCCGCGTCGTCCTCTTCGTGCGGCGAGGTGGAGGCCAGACCCGCGGCGACCTCGTGCCAGCGCGCCTTCCATTCCTCCTCGTCGCCGCCGCACGCCCGGACGAAGGCGAGTGTGACCTCCAACGTGGGCAGCTTCCTCCCGCCGGCCGCGTCGGCGAGCGTCGTCGACGAGTAGTGCGCCGCCGCCGCGAGCTGACGGTAGGTGGGCTTGCCGGCCGCGTCCCGTAACCGGCGCAGCTCGGCGGCGAAGCCGGTCAGTGCGCTGCCATCGTCCTCCAACGGCTTTTCTCTGCGCGGCACTTGATACCCCCAAGGTTCGAGAAGCGTCGCCGGGAGCCTACTTGTCCGGAGACGGTTGTCCGAAGGCTCTTCACCGACACCGGACAACGTGTCCTGCCGTAGAACCGAAGTGGCGACCGGCTGCTGCGGGGGAGTGGCCGGCGCCGCCCGGGACGAGGGCGATGGCCGTACAGCTGCAACGCAACGCAGGGCGCCCTCTTCCCGAGTTCACCTTCTCTTCTCCCTGAACCCGAGGAGTACCGGACATGCTGAAGAACACTCCTGCGGCCGCCCGCCCGGCGCGGCGCACCCGGCGGGCCGTTCTCGGTCTGCTGACCGCCGCGGTCGCGACCGGCGCCCTGGCGGCCGCCCCGGGCCCGGCTTCGGCGACCGTCTCGACGGCCGCCCGGCCGGCTGCCACCTCCACCCAGATCAAGCTGGCCCAGCGGGACCTGAACGGCCTGGCCTACGGCGCCGGTCAGGTGGACGGTGTCGGCGGCCCCAGGACCAAGGCGGCGACGCAGTCCTTCCAGAGCGACCGGTGCCTCGCCGTCGACGGGGTCATCGGCTCGCAGACGCTCGCCGGACTCACCTCCGAGGTGAAGCAGGTGCAGACCAAGGCCGGGGTGGAGGCCGACGGCGACTACGGGAGCGGCACCACGAGCGCGGTGAAGAAGTACCAGTCCAAGCATCATCTGTCGGCGGACGGCATCGCCGGCGAGCAGACGATGAAGGCCATGGGCATCGAGCGGCTCGTCAAGAGCTGCCACACCACATCGGCGCTCCGCACCAAGATCGTGAAGACCGCCCGCAGCCAGATCGGGGTCACGGCCGACTCCCACCAGTGCGTTCCCGGCAAGCCGTACAGCGTGTGCACCGAGTGGTGCGCGGCCTTCGCCACGTGGGTCTGGCGGCAGTCCGGAGTCAGCATCCCCTTCATGACGTACGTGCCCAACGTCTACGACTGGGCCGTCCAGCACCACAGGTGGGTCGGCACCAGCGGCCTCAAGTCCGCCAAGCCCGGTGACCTGATCATCTTCGGCAGCGCGCACAACCGGTACCACATCGGCGTTGTCGACCAGGTCAACGGCTCCACCGTGCGCGTCATCTCGGGCAACACGAGCGATCCCGCCGGTTCCGGCCGCTACGGCGTCTACGACAAGAGCTACTCGCTGTCCGGCTCCGTCTTCTACGGCCTGGTGCGCCCGTAGCAGGCCACGCCCGGCTGCCCCGCCTGCCCCTGCCGGCACATCCGGCAGGGGCAGGCCCTGACCCACCACGGAACACGAACGGAGAGACAGCGATGACGTATCCCCAGGGGCGCGGTGCCACCCGGGCAAGAGCCGGGCGGCGGGCCCGCGGTGCGGCGGCGGTCGCCGCGCTGACGGCCCTGTGCGCCGGCGGCGCGGGCATGGCCCACGCGGACACCAGCGCGACGGCCGGGGCGAGCCGGACCGCCGCATCGGTGCGGGGGCTCGACGTGAGCGGCTACAACCCGACGATCGACTGGAAGAAGACGGCCACCATGGGCGCCGCCTTCGCCTATGTGAAGGCGACCGAAGGGATCACCTACACCAACAGCTACTTCCCGCAGCAGTACAAAGGGGCGGCCGGCGCCGGACTCATCCGCGGTGCCTACCACTTCGCCCGCCCGGACGCCTCCGGGGGACGCGCACAGGCCGACTACTTCCTGGCCCACGGCGGCATGTGGAAGCGCGACGGCAAGACCCTTCCCGGCGCCCTGGACATCGAGGCCAACGGGCACGGCGACGCCTGCTGGGGGCTCAGCCGCAGCGCCATGACCAACTGGATCGCGGCCTTCGTGAAGGAGTACCGCGCACGGGCGGGCCGCCAGCCGGTGATCTACACCTCCGCCGGCTGGTGGGCATCCTGCACCGGCAACTACCGGGGGTTCGGCCGCACCGTCCCGCTGTGGATCGTCAACCAGTCCGGTACGCCCACCCCGCTGGCCGCCGGCTGGAACACCTACACCGTCTGGCAGACCGCCGACTCCGGCCCCTTCCCGGGGGACCAGGACGTCTTCAACGGCACCCTGAAGGACCTGAAGACCTTCGCCCTGGGCGACTACACGCCTCCGCCGCCCGCCCCGAGCTGGCCTCTGGTACAGCAGGGCCAGACAGGCCGCCAAGTGGTCACCGTGCAGTACCTGCTCGACGCGCACGGGGCTTCCCTCGCGGCGGACGGGCAGTTCGGTGCGGGGACCCGGGCCGCCGTGGTCTCGTTCCAGAGGAGCCAGCAGCTGACCGCCGACGGCATCGTCGGACCGAACACCTGGCAGCGCCTGGTCGTCACCGTGCGGCAGGGCGACAGCGGTACGGCAGTGAAGGCGGTCCAGGAAGAGCTGAAGGCCCACGGCGCGTCCCTCACCGCGGACGGCCGGTTCGGGACCGCAACCCGGAACGCCGTGATCACCTTCCAGAAGTCCAGGCGACTGACCCCGGACGGCGTCGTCGGCACGAACACCTGGATGGCCCTGGTGAGCTGAGGCCGCCCGCGGCGCCCGCGGTGCCCGCGCCGTCCGGCCGCCGCCCGGTCCGCCGCATCCTCTGCGGCGGACCGGGCGTGCGTGTCGGTGATTCGTCTACGACGGGCCTGAAGGTAGTCAGCGGTGCCAGCCGTCCTTGAAACGGGCCCCCTGCGTGGGTCACTCGGACGGGTCGGCGCGGGTGTGGAGTTGCTGCCAACAGTGCTGGATGTGCGCTTCAGCCTCTCGCACGGCGCAGGAGGCGGGGTCCGAGAGCGCGTCCGCAGGTGGCGTGGCCTTCGCGGAGCGAGGTGCGATGCGAGGGCGCATGAGATCGGATACGCGCCCGTTCCACCTCCGGTCGCCCTGGTGGAGGACGACTGCCCGGGCGACCAGGATCGCGGCGGTGACTGCTGCGGCGGTCAGCGCGGCAGCCGCATGATGATCTGACATGACTGTGCGAGGCCCTTCGTACGGGTCCTGGACGGGGGGATGGGAGGGCCGGTGGTGGTGTTCCACCAGCCCTCCCGACTCCTCATACGCGTCAGCCGGGCCAGGTTCCGGTCAGGCGGCGGACGGCGGTGGCGCCGGCGCGGTCGACGGCCGCTTTGACTCCGGCGAAGATCGCGCCCTGGAGCGTGGCGGCGAGCAGCACCTCGTACCAGGAGCGCTCTTCGTCGGTGGCGTCCGGGGCGTCCTCGTCATGGCCGAGCATCTTCCACGTCTGCTTGAACAGCGCTCCCGCGGCCATGCCGCTGACGGCGCCGAGCGCAAGACCGACCGGCTTGTAAGCGATCTTCGACGCCTTCACCCGGCTCACCCCTTTCGGCGGCAGGCCAGCCACACCACCACGGTCACACCCGCTGCGGCCAGCAGCACCCCGCGGTTGCCACGCGCCAGCCGCGCCCCCTGAGCGGTCGTACGGCGCACCGGCTCGGGCGTCTTGTCCTGCCACAGCCGGCCGGCCTCGGCGGCCTTGGCCCGGGCCTGCCCGGCGGCCTGGGCGGCCTTGTCCCTGACCGGGTCGGGCAGCCGTTCCTGTGCCTGGTGGGCCAGGTCGGCAGCCTTCGCCTTCACTTCCCCGTCCTTCAGGGCGGCCTGCTCCTTCAACTCGTCGGCTTTCGCCGCTGCCTGCTCCTTCAGTTCGCTGGCCTTGACTGCTGCCTGTTCCTTGACCTCGGCGGCCTTCTCCTGGGCGCGCGCCTTGACATCGGTCTTCGCTGCGAGCGCCTCGACCGTCTCGCCGAGCTCGGCCCGGGTCTGCTCGACCTGCTCGCGCAGTTCCTCGGGGCTGGAAGCGGTGGGTTCGTCGTGCGGCGGCTGGGTCATCGGTGTGCGCTCTCCTTGATCTCGGCCATGTCGGCCTTCACGTTCTCGACCGTCTGCGCGGGCATGGGCGGCGCGGCTCGGTCGACCTGCTTCTTTCCACTCATGGCCAGCACTGCGGCGATCACACCCAGCGCGGCTGTGACGATCAGCCCAGCTGCCCACACCGGCAGCGCCACCGCCAGCGCGGCGATCACGGTCGCGACCAGCGCCTGCGCCATCAGGAAGCCGACCATGCCGGCGCCGCCGAACAGACCGCCGCCCTTGCCGTAGCGCTTGCCCTTCTCCTTCATCTCCGCCTGCGCCAGGCGCAGTTCGCCGCGCACCAGCTCGGTCAGCTGCTGCGAGGCCCGCTGCACCAGCTCGCCCACCGGCTCCTGTCCCACGCGGTCCGCGCTCTGGCCGGACCCGGCATGGTGCGGGTGCGTGCTCGACACCGTGGCCACCTCCCGTCTGTTCGAGTTCCCGCAGGCCGGGCTGCGACATGCGCCCGACCATCTGTTGCGGACGCGAGTACCCAGAGCCGGGGAGTTCAGAGCGGTCGGCATGACCTGACCCCGGCCCGTGCGTTTGGTCGCGGGTGGTGGGGGAGGCGGTTCCAGCGGCCTGTACGACGTAGCAGCCTTTCCAGGAGGCGGCCCGCGGCCGGGTGGACCTCGCCCAGAGCGAACGCCACTGGGAGGACATCCTGCGGATCACCGGCTCGGTCCGCACCGGCGCCGTGCGCGCATACGACGTCATCCGCATGCTCTTCCGGAACGGGCGCCCCCCTCTCGGCGACGCGATCGCCCACTACCGACGGATCTCCAAGACCCTCCACATCCTGCGCCTGGCCGACGAGCCCGGCTACCGCTGCCAGGCCAACCTCCAGGCCAACCTCCAGGAGGGCCGCCACTCCCTCGCCCGGAAGATCTTCCACGGCGACGCTCTCGTACTCTTCAACACCCGGTACATGGACGCTGCGGTCAACCAACTGCGCACCGAAGGCGTCGACGTCCGCGACGGGACGTGGCCCGCCTGTCGCCGTTCGTGCGGCACTACATCAATATGCTCGGCCGCTACTCGTTCCAGCTCCCTGACTACCTGGCGCCTTGCGCCGCTGCGCGATCCCGACGCCGCAGAGAACGAGTGAGGGCTCGACAAATACCTGCACCCCGGGTGCTCGACTCATTGAGTCATTCGCCCGCACGTGGGCCGAAGGGCCCATGTGTCGACGAGCATGAAGGAGAAGAAGGGCGTGCATGGGTCTGGGGACCGTACCCCCTTGGGGCGGAACCCGAGTCGTAGCCCTTTCAATAGATGAACCCTAAACGGCCAAATGCCGTCTCCTGCGCCGGTCCAACAAATACCCAGGGACGACTCAGGCGGTAGCTCAGACACTGGCGACCAGAGCGGCAACGGCTCGGGGACCGGTAACCAGCCCTCCGACAACAGCGGCACGTCCAACGGCGGCCACCCGAACATCCCTTCCGACAACGGAGGCGCGAACACCCCCAACGGTGGACCCAGTCAGCCAAACCCCTCGGACAATGGAAACCATCGCACTACCGGTGATGAGACATCCAGGTACCTCGACCCCAAGACTGGACGTCTGACCTTCCCGAACGTCCCAGAAACCAAGAGAACTCCCGGGAGGGTATCGACAGATAGCCCAGAAGTGCAGAAGCAAGCCATCTCGTGTGGACTGGCCCTTGCCCAACTTAAGTGGGCGCCGTTGGCGGCCAAGCTAGGCTACAAATTCATAAAGGAGACCAAGAATACGGTAAAATTTGAGCAGGCGGGCGAGTATTGGACTGGCGTCGCTATTGCTCTCGCTCAGGATGGCGCCGGGCACCCGGTTCAGCTGGTCCTCGATGCCAGTGAGAACCTTCCGGAGATCGGAGCAGTAGTTGCATGCGCCCGAGTCGTCTCTGTAGCCGAAGACCAGGCGATTCAAAACGCTGAAAAGGCCAACCCACCCAAGAGTATCCTCCCATCCAATAAGCTGCCCGATAATACCGGTCCTCTCAACACCAAGCTGCCGGGGGAAACCGGGCCACAAGGCAATGCGACACCCATGACCAGTTCAAGGCAGTGACGCTTTACTGCTGAAGGTCGCGCTCGTACCAGGTGCCTGACTTGCCGCCGAGGTCGGAGGGGGCGGCCGGGCCGACCGGGACGAACCCGGCCTTGGTCAACACGCTCTGGGACGCAACGTTGTCGCGGGAGGCGGCCGCCCGCAGGGTGCGCAGCCCGAGTCGCGCCGCCGCCAGCCGGCAAAGCTCCTGGACGGTCGCGGTCGCCACGCCGCGGCCGGCGACCTGTCGAGCGACGCGGTAGCCGAGTGTCGCCGTGTTGTCCTCCATGTCGTACAGGTTGAACCTGCCGAGTACCGAGCCCTTCTCGGTGACGAGCACATAGAAGGCGCAGATGCCGGCCTCCTGCTCGGCCAGCAGGGCCTTGTACCGGTCAGTGAACCGGTCGAAGAAGTCGTCGCCGCGGTCGGAGACCGAGGTGGCGAAGTAGCTGCGATTCGCCAGCTCGAAGGCCAGGACCGCCGGGGCGTGGTCGGCGTGCAGCCGCTTCAGCTCGGGCATTGCCCGACTCTATCCGTCGCCGAGTACGGAGGACGTCTTGAGCGACGACTGCGCACTCTGGACGATCAGGTCGAGGCCCACGTCATCACCTTTCCCCACAGCGAGGATCTCGCTGCCTACCGGGCGGACCCCAGGCGTTCTGCCGCCGCACCGCTGCTGGAATCGTCCGGAGCAGCGGTCGAACTGCTCGCGGTCCGCGATGTGTGGTGCCGGGCCGGCGTGATCGAAGGAGCCTTCTTCCACCTCGCCGACTCCCAGCGCTGGGATGCAGACCCCCGACGCCGACCATGACGCGCAGCAGGAGTCACGCCGAGCATCACGCGGCAGCGTAATCGACGCGGGGAGGCTGTTGGTTGTCGCCGGCGGTGGTCCGCTGGTTGCGCCACAGCGAGATGCCCAGACCGATCAAGGCCACTCCGGTCGGAACGGCCAACGGCCGGTTGAACGACTCCGGAAGTACCGCGAGCGCGACGGTGGCGACGGTGCCGGCGGAGAGGAGGGCCGCGGCCCACCGTGCGAGTACGCGCGCCCGGAACAGCGCGATGCCGAACAGGCAGCCGCCCGCAAGGTAGCCGATGGAGCTGAGGACGAACACCGTCTGCATGGCTCCGATGCCATGGGTCGCGGTGCCGCCGAAGGCGACGGCAAGGACGTCGTGGACGTAGTGGGGCGAGGTGTGCGCCAGCGAGGGGAGAACCGCGGCTGCGACGACCTCGACGCTCAGCATGAGCAGATAGCCGGCGGCGAACAGCGAGTAGCCGATGAAGCCGAGGATCCCTGTCTGCCGGACCTGACGCAGGTACATGCCGGTGATGCCGGCAAGCGCCAGTGCGGCCATGAGCGCCTTTGCGGCACTGCGAACGGCCCAGTCGGTGGTGGTGACCGAGGAGACATCCATCGGTGGGTGGTTGACCTGCACGCCGATGAACAGCAGTCCGGCGATCGCGGCAGAGATTCCAGCGGCCCGCGTGAGCCTCGCGGCGGTGATGGTCATCAGGGGCTGCTTCGTCCCGATGCGTCCTGGCGTCGAGCTCATGCTGTGCCTCCTCCATGAGGTGTACGACGTACACCTTTGCTGCGGCCAAATTAGGTGTACCGTGTACACCTGTCAAGGCTGGAGATCGGTCAGGCCGAAGAGGACCCAGATGCAGGACAGCGCCGCAGCCGTCGGCCGGGAGCGGCTCAACCGCGCCAAGGTGTTGCGTGCGGCCGCCGAGTTGGCGGATGAGGGCGGCTTCGACGCGCTCACCATGCGCAGGCTGGCGGCCCGGCTCGGCGTCGTACCCATGGCGCTCTACAAGCACGTGGCGGACAAGCATGAGCTGCTCGACGGCATGGTCGACCTGGTCTTCGCCGAGGTCGAGATGCCCGAGGACGCCGACTGGCGTACCGCTCTGCGCACACGCGCCTCGTCGATGCGGCAGGCGCTGCTCCGTCACCCGTGGGCGGTCGGCCGGATGGAGACAGGCACTCCAGGGCCGGCGAACCTGTGCCACCACAACGCCGTGATGCGCTGCCTCCGCCGCGACGCGGGCTTCCCGTTCCCCGTGGCCGTGCACGCCTACAACCTGATGGACGCCTACATCTACGGGTTCGCCCTTCAGGAGAAGACCCTCGCCGGCGACATCCCGGCCGAGGCGGCGCGACGACGGAAAGCCATCGCCGACCGGCAACCGTCAGAGATCGACGACTACCCCTACCTCGCCGAGGTGGTCACAGAGCTGGCGAAGACAGGGTTCAACTTCGCCGACGAGTTCGAGTTCGGACTCGACCTCATCCTCGACGGCCTCAGTCACCTGCGTCCGTAGGCGCCGACACGGACGCGCCGCCAAGAGGCCGGACGCGTCGCTGTGCTGTGCGCAAAGGATCCGTTGAAGACAGGACCGGCTGCCGGCGACGCCACAGTGGAGGTCGCCGGCAGCCGGTCAACGGCCGTCAGATGTGGCTGTCGCGCAGGAAGTCGCAGATGAGGGTGGCCCATTGTTCGGGCTGCTCGACGAACGGGAGGTGCCCGGTGGCGAGTTCGGCGTAGCGCGCTCCGGGGATGGCTTCGGCGAGTTGCCGGTGGTGGTGCGGGGTCACGAGCTGATCGAGCGTGGTGGAGATGACGAGGGTCGGCACGGTCAGCGCGGCGAGGTCGGCCCGGACGTCGACGTGGTTGAGCAGGTCGAGGTGCTCAGGTGTGCCGGGTGGGATGGTGGCCGCGGTGGTCTTCAGCGCGGTGTCCAGGTCGTCCTGGCCGAGGGCGTCCAGGGCCGGTGCGCTGAGTCCGAGCAACGAGAGGAAGGCGGCCAGCTGCTCCAGGTCCCCGGCGCCCAGCAGGTCGCGCCACAGTGTGGCGGCGAGGAGGAAACGCGGGTTGGGGTGGGCGAAGCCGGCGGTCAGGACGAGGGCCGTGACCCGGTCGGGGTGGCGGGTGGCGGCCCTGATGGCGACCGGGCTGCCGAGCGAGTATCCGGCGATGGCGAAGGTGTCCTGGCCCTCTTCGACGGCGGTGGCGACCAGGGCATCGGCGAGGCCGTCGAGGGTGAGCGGCGCCTCGGCGCGTTCGGTGCGGCCGGTGCCCGGATAGTCGGGGCCGATCACGGTGTGCTGGGCGGTCAGGGCGTCCATGATGGGGCCGTAGTTGGCGTCGATGCCGCCGCCGGCACCGTGGGCCAGGAGCAGGCCGGGGCCGGTGCCGCGCACGATGCGGCCGAGGCGGGAGGTTGGCAGAGCAGGGGACATGGTCGTTTCTTCTCCTTGGCTTCCGGCAGTGCGTGATCACTGCCGGCTGGTGCGGTGGTGGTGGACGGTTGCGGCGGCGACGAGTACGGCGCCGCCGACGAGCAGAGCGCCGATCCAGGGCAGATCGGTCAGGCCGAGGCCGGCGGTGAGGGCGCGGCCGCCGAGATGGGAGCCCCCGGCGACGCCGAGGTTGAATGCGGAGGCGCTGATCGCGGTGACCAGGGTGGGCGCGTCCGGGGCGGCGGCCAGTGCCCGGTCTTGCAACAACGGGATGAGGGCGGCCGCGATCACACCGAGGACGAGTACGGTGACGGCGGCCGTCCACCGGATCCGGCTGGTCAGGCTGAACGCGGCGAGGACACCGGCCAGGCCGAGCAGCAGGGAACACAGCCCGGCCCACGGGGTGTGGTCAGTCAGCCGGCCGCCGAGGATGTTGCCGCCGACCGCACCCAGCCCGAACAGGGCGAGCAGGGTGGTGACCGCGGCCGGGGTGAAGCCGCTGATCTGCTGCAACAAGGGCGCGATGTAGGTGTAGGCGGTGAACAGACCGCCCTGTGCCACCACGATGATCGCCAGCACCAGGGCCACCCTGGGCCGGAGCAGACCCCGCACCTCGCCCCCCGGACGAGCGGTCTCGTACGGCACCGGCGTCCGGACGAGGGCGGCCACGCCGCACAGCACGACAGTGGCGAGAGCCGCGATGGCCCAGAAGGTCGTACGCCAGCCGTAGTGGTCGCCGATCCAGGTGCCCAGCGGTGCGCCGAGGACCGTGGCCAGATTCCAGCCGGCCGTCACGACGGCGACGGCACGGCCGCGGCGGGCCGCCGGCACCATACCCACCGCGATCACCATCGCCGTTGCGAAGGCCGTGCTATGCGTGAGCGCGGTCAGCATCCGGGCCGCCATCAGGGCGTTGAAGCTGCCCACCAGGGCTGCGGCGAGGTTGCCGACGACGAACACACCCAGCAGCACCAGCAGCGCCCGGCGCCGCGCCAGCCGCAGCATCCCCACCGTCACCAGCGGCCCGGCGACGGTGACCACCAGGGCGTACCAGGTCACCAGGGAACCGACCGCCGGCAGCGGACGGTGCCAGTCGGCCGACAGCCGCGGCAGCAGCCCGACCATGACCCACTCGGCGGTGCCCACGACGAACACACACGCGGTCAGTACCGCCAGAGCAGCGCGGCGGCGCCATACGGGTGGGCAGGGGATCTCTGTCGCCGGGGGTGCGGTGCTGGTGGTCATGACCGCGACGCTAGAGTCTCACATCAGTGTCAGAGTCAACGCGGTGAGGTGCAGATCACGTGCGCATCGGGGAGATGGTCCGCCGGACCGGGGTCAGCGAGCGGCTGCTGCGCTACTACGAGGAGCAGGGCTTGCTGACGCCCACGAGGTTGCCCAGCGGTTACCGCGTCTACAGCGACGCGGACGTGGACACCGTCCGACGCATCCGCACCCTGCTCGCCGCCGGCCTGCCGACCGCCACCATCGCCCAAGTCCTGCCGTGCATCCGTGACAACGGGACAACCCTCGCGCCGGTGTGCTCCGACCTGGTGGCACAACTGCGCCGCGAGCGCGAACGCATCACCGACGCGATCACGGCCCTCCAGACATCGCAACGCATGCTCGACACCGTCATCGCGGCAGGCCCGACCGACACCGACTGAACGGCCCGTCCGATCCGGCGACCTGACACCAGGGCTGCTGCCGACCGGGTACGACCGGCTCGGCGTCCGCTACGAAGCGACCGTGCTGGTCGCAGCCATCCACGAGTGGCCGCGACCAGCACTTCACTCGAAGCCACCGACGGGCGGTGGACTACGGTCGCGTGTCGCAGAACTCGGCGTCGACGACCCGCTGCTCGTGCACGTTCCAGTCCCCGTTGAAGTTGAGCGCCAGGGCGTGCCTGCCGTCCGCGGTGGCCAGCGCCTCCGATATCGAGCCCTGGATTCCGCCGCTGTGACCCCACACCTCGACACCGCAGGACAGCTTCAGCTTCATGATGCCGAGGCCGTAGGAGAAGCCCGGCGCCTCGGGGACCTGCACGGTGGTGGTCATCTCCGTCAACTGGCGTGTTTTGAGGAGCCTTCCGGTGAGCAGTGCCCGGTAGAACCGGTTGAGATCGGGCGCGGTGGTGACGATCTCACCGGCAGCGCCCGCCAGGGACGGGTTGAGCACGGTGACGTCGTACGTCCTGCCGCCCGGCTCGCCGGGGCCTGCGAGTTCACCGGTCAGTTTGGAATAGGCCCTGCCCGCAGGCCCGGGCATGGAGGACCGAGTTCCCGGCAGGACGGTGGAGTTCAGGTGCAGGGGACGCAGGATGCGCCGTTCGATCTCGTCAGCGTACGAGCGGCCCGTGACCTTCCGGATCACCATGCCCGCGAGGACGTAGTTGGTGTCCGAGTAACTCCACTTGTCGCCGGGCGCGGAGGTGGGCCGATGTGTCATGGCGAGCCGGACGATCTGCTCCGGCGTCCAGGTGTCGTAGCGGTGGCGGAGAAAGGCGGTGCCGAACTCGCGCCGCTTGAAATCCTCGTCCTCCGTGTAGCTGTAGACGCCGCTGGTGTGGTTGAGGAGTTGGCGCAGGGTGATCTGCCGGCCGTCGTGTCCGTGTCCCTCGACCAGCCCCGGGAGCCAGTGGTCCACCGTGTCGTCCAGACTCAGTCTCCCTTCGCCCTCCAGTTGGAGCATCACCGTGGCCACGAAGGTCTTGGTGATGGAGCCCGCCCGGAACCGGTCCTCGACCCGCGGTGACCTCCCCGTCCCCAGGTCGGCGGTGCCGGAGCGGCCCGCCCACGTCCCGTGCCGGTCCTCGGCGACCGCGACACCACCGGGAGCCCCGTCCCGCACCACCCCGTCGAGCGCCTCCTGAGTGGCGCGGTGACCATCCGCGGCCTCCGTGGCTCGGGCCGCCTGGACCGGCATCGCCGCACCGGTCGCCATGACCGCCGCCGCCAGCATCCCGGCGGCCCCGAGCCGCAGTCTCCGCGCCCTGCGCACCGCGTGCCTCGGGCGCCCGCCCGACCCCTCGCCGGCCCGGGCGGCAGGTATCGCTCCCGGCCTCCGGGGTTCCTCCCGGCGGGGAAGATGCGGACCGTCCACTGCATGTGCACGCTGGGACACGGAAGTACTCCTCTGGGATCAGTGGGTGACGGCTTCTGCCTGCGACCGAGTATCGAAGAGCCGGACCGGTGCTGAGCAGCCCGCTGTCCACCGGTTGCACGGTGGGGTAAACCCCCGGATGCGCGTCGTCGGGCCCCCGGCTCGGGCCCGCGCGCAGGCCGTGCCGCCGCACTGTCAGGTCAGGGAATTGGCCGAAGAGTTCGGTGGCACAGGTCGCCGGGCCGGCGACTGCTGGATGGTGTGCGGTGGAGGGGGACGGTGCGTGGTGGCAGGCAGCGCCGCCTTGGCGAGCCGGGCGCGGTCGGGACCGGCCGGATCAGCGACGGCGAGCAGCCCGAGGACGGCCGAGGATGCCTGCGCCGGGTCGTCGAGGAGCGCTTCGAGCCGGGCGGTCAGCGGGCGCCCGGCCGGGCCGAGTACGGCGATCCCGCGGACGGCACGGGCGGCCATCCAGTGGAACCACTGACGGGCCTCGCAGATGTCGAACATTAAGGACAGCACGGGGACGACCTCGGCCGCATCCCCGGCGATTCGCCACAGGGCGGGTGCCAGGGCGAGGTCGTCCGCCTCCGGCGTGGTGTCGCGGTCGACGGTGTGGCCGAGCGCTGTCCGTGGGGCCGGTGTGAGAGGGGCGGCCACCGTGCCGAGGTCGGCCACGTTGTTCCATGATGATGAGTACGATCGGTGATTCCCAAAGGTTGGAGTGGCTCGGCAGTGTCGACTTCATCTGAGTTCCGTGGCTTCGACGTGGTGTTGCGGGGTTACGACCGCCGTCAAGTGGACGGCTACCTCAAGGCCCTGGCCCAGGGAGACTCGCCGCAGTCCCTCCCGGCGTTCCGGGTCGCTCTTCGGGGCTACGACCGTCGGCAGGTTGACGCGCGCATCGCGGAACTTCTCCGGGGCGGAGGCGCCGGCGGGTAGCACGTCGTACAGCGTCTGGAGGGCGTCCTGCTCCACGAACGGCCGGAGCGGCGCGAGCCGTGAGACGGCGGCCAGCCGCGGCGGTCAGCCGGTCAGGTGGCCCACCACCGACCGCATCGCCTGCCGCAGCGCCGTACTGACCTCCTCGGGCGGGTCCAGGGTTTCGAAGCCGTGGCGGCCGCCAGGCACGTCGACCAGTTCCAGGCGCGCCCCGTGGTCCTTGGCGGCCTTCACGAACTCCTCGACGGTGGCCGCGATCTCCGGTGACTCCCGTCCGGCCCGAAGAAGTACGACGGGCAGGTCACCCGCGTGCGCGAGCGCGCGGAGGGGATGGAACCGGGCGTCCGACAGGCCCCAGTTGGGCAGCGGGGCCAGGATCGGGTAGCTCGCGGCCACGCAGCGCAGCCACGGTGGCGGCGCCGACAGCCACGGGGCGGTGAGCAGGCCGCCGCCGGAGAAGACCCACAGGGCGATCCGGTCGGCGTCCACCCGTGGATCGGCCCGTACGATTTCCACCGCGGCGGTGACGTCGGCGGCGGCCCGCTCGTAGTCGCCGACGTCGTGCAGCCGGTGGTCGAGGGTCACACCGACCAGGCCCTCGGCGGCGGCGTGACGGGCGTACCCGACGAAAGTGGGCCACTCGCGCGGGGTGGGCCGGGCCCCTGCGGGCAACGGGCCGCCGTGCACGAACACCACGGCCGGCCGCGGGCCCTCGGCGTCGGGGACGTACAGGTCGACGTGTCCGTGGCGCTCGCGGGGCACTTCCGGGACGTCCAGCGGGAACGGTCGCAGGTGGGCGGGTGGTTCGCAGGTGCCGGCCGGCCGCAGGCGGCGTCCCTCGCCCGCCGCCGCCAGCAGCAGGGACTCGGCCAGCTCCGCGGGGGTGGACAGCATCGGCCAGTGCCCGGTGGGCAGTTCGAAGAACGTGACCCGGGGATCGGTCAGGCGCTCCAGGGCCGGGTCGCCGAAGTCGACGAGCCGTTGCACCAGTTCGACACTCACCCCGTTGGAGAGGCACAGGATGCCCGTGGTGGGCACCGCGGCTACCGGTCCGGCCAGCCGCAGCGGCTCCAGCAGGGTGGCCAGCGGCTGCGGCGCGGCCAGGGCCGCGAGCCGGTCCAGCGCCGCGTCGGTGACACCGGCGGTGCTGCCCCAGCGCTGCCACTGCTCCCGCGTGACGGGCGGCGCCAGCTCCCCGTCCCCCTCTCCCCGCCGGGCCCGCTCGGCCAGCCGCGCGCGCAGCTCCTGGTCGGGTACGGCGGCCAGGGCGGGCACACCGTTCTGCGGCATCCCGGTGTCCAGGTACACCACGCGGTCGATGCGCTCGGCCCTGCGGTCGGCGGCCCCCAGCACGGGGTGGATGCCGTAGTCGTGTCCGACCAGCACGATGTGCCGGCCGGACGCCGGGTCGACCGCGTCGATCGCCGCGATCACGTCCGCGATGTGCGTCTCCAGGCCGACACGGGTCCCCTCGGCGGGGCGGTCCGGGTCGAGCCCGGTGAGCGGGACGGCGTACGCCTCGCTGCCCGCCTCGACCAGCCGCGCGGCGGTCTCCTGCCACACGTGGGCGCCGGTGAACGCGCCCGCGACCATGATGAAGACGGTCATGGCCCTCTCCTCCCTCGGGCGGCGCCGCGCCTGTCGCGTGCGCCGTCGTCCACGGGCCGGTCTCCCGGCCCGCGCGCCGGTACCGTAGAAACTCCCCCAGAGGGAGGTTCAACTGCCCGTGTCGCACGAGGTGCTGTGGAGCATCGGCGAGCTCGCCGAGCGAGCGGCCGTCACCGTCAAGACCGTCCGCTTCTATTCCGACCAGGGCCTGCTGCCGGAGGCCTCCCGCAGCGGCGGCGGCCATCGCCGGTACGGCCCCGACGCGCTGGAGCGCCTACGGCTGATCCGCTCCCTGCGCGGCCTGGACCTGCCGCTGCCCGAGGTGCGCCGGGTGCTGGACGAGGACGACGGGGCGGGGCGGGTTCTGGAGGATGCCGTGGCCGGGCGGCTGCGGGCGCTCGGCTCCGAGCTGCGGGCGCTGCGCTGGCGGGAGGCGGCCCTGCGCCTGGTGCGGGACTCCCCGCCCGGGGAGCGGGCCGAGCGGCTCGGACTGCTGGGCGCGCTGGACACCCCGCCGAGCACCGCCCCGCTGGCCCGGTTCTGGCGTGCCTGGCTGCCCGCGCGGATGCCGGCCCCGGCGACGTCCGCCTTCCTGGAGCTGGCGGTTCCGCAGCCGCCCGCCGAACCGCATCCGGCGCAGGTGCTCGCCTTCGCCCGGCTGAACGCCCTGATCAGCCGGCCCTGCCCGGGCGGCCGGCAGCCCCGGCCGGAGGTGCATCAGGTGGCCGGTTCCGGCGGCTCGGCCGCGCTGTACGCGGGGCTCGCCGAGGCGTACGACCTGGCGGGCCCGCACCTGCGCCGGGAGCGCACCCCGCGGCCGGGAGAGGCGCTGGACGCCTATGTGGCCGCCTACGCGAGCGCGTACGGCACCCGGGACACCCGCGACTTCCGCCGCCGGCTGGCGCACCTGCTCGCCGCCGAGCCCCGCCTGGACCGCTACTGGGAGCTGACCGCCGCCGTGCTCACGCCCCCGGGCGGCCGGCCGGAGCCGACCCCGGGCTCCGCGGACACCTGGCTGCGCGCGGCGCTGGACGGGGACAACACGCACGCGGCGTAGAACATGATCGTCGTGGCCGCCTCCCTGCCGCCCCTGCGGGGAGACGGTGCGGTTTCGGCGGAGGGCCGTGCCCGGGCGGCCGGGCCGGACGGGTCCTGGCGCGCGCCGGAGACGAGGGAGCCGTCACGCGGGGTGTCCGGAGGACGACGGAGTCACCACGTGGAACCGGCGCCGAGGCGGGTACCCGTCACCGCGTACCGAACCGTCACCCCGGGACCACGGAGGAACACAGATGAGCACGGTCAAGGAAACGGTCGAGGTCGACGTCCCGATCCACACCGCCTACAACCAGTGGACGCAGTTCGAGGAGTTCCCGCAGTTCATGGAGGGCGTCGAGGAGGTCAGGCAGGTGGACGCCCGCCACAACCACTGGACCATGAAGGTCGGCGGCGTCAAGCGGGAGTTCGACACGGAGATCGTCGACCAGCTTCCCGACGAGCGCATCACGTGGCGCACCACCAGCGGTGACACCCAGCAGAGGGGCAGTGTCCGCTTCCAGCGGGTGGACGACACGCACACGCGCGTGGAGCTCGTGATGGACGTCGAGCCCAGCGGCGCGGTCGAGAAGGTGGGGGATCTCGTCGGCACCATCGACCGCCGCGTCAAGGGCGACATGAAGCGCTTCAAGAAGTACATCGAGGAGCGCGGCGCCGAGTCCGGCGCGTGGCGCGGCCGCATCGCGCCCGGTGCCACCGGCGGCACCCCGGGCGGCATTCCCGGCGGCACCACCGGCGGTATGCCTGGGGGCACCACGGGTGGTACGCCCGGCGGCACGACTCTCTGACCCCCTGGCGCCGCCACACCGCGTGGGGGAGGCCGGCGCCGGTTCGACCGGGCGCCGCCCCCCCTCGTGCGCGGCGCCCGTGCCATAGGATCGCCGGCGGCTCCCGCCATGGCTCCGGCGTCCCCGGCGTCAAGACAGAGCGGCGGCACCCGCCCGGATGCCGCCGCCCTTCGCCTGAAGAGCGCGATCATCGGCGGCCTGTGAACAGCGAGCCGGCCGCTTTCCCGCGCTCAGGCCCGGGTGAGAATGAGCGTGGCCATCGGGGCGCCGTCCGCGGCGCCGGAGTTCAACCTGGCCGTCTCCTTGCCGGTGACCGACAGACCGGCTGCCGCGAACAGCGGCGAGAGGGTCGACGGCGTCCAGATGCGGTCGTTCATGTCCGCGATCACGCACCGCACCGGCTCGCCCGGTGCCGTAGCGGTGCGCGGTACGGCCGCCGTGCGGTGCAGTAGCCCGGTGGCAGCGTCGAACCGCATGGACCAGATGACGATGTGATTGATCCCCTCGCGGTCTGTGAACGAGTCCACGACCATGCGGCCGTCCAGATGGGACATCGTGGCCGGTGCGCCGTCGTCGAAGACGCTCACCGCGATACGCCCACCGGGGGCCAGCAGGGACCGGGCGTGGGTGAGCAGCCCGACCACGACCGACGGCTCCGTGAAACCGTTGAGGGTGCAGTCGGCCAGCAGCATCGTGTCGAAGGCGGTGTCCGGGCGGTAGGCCAGGAAGTCGCCCGTCACGAACTCCACCCGGTCGGCACCGGCGGCCGTGGCCCGCGCCCGGGCGCGCTGGAGCGCGGGCTCGGAGGTGTCGATGCCCACCAGCAGGGACGCTTTCGTGGCGGTGGCCAAGTGGACCAGGGCGCGCCCCGTCCCGCAGCCCACCTCCAGCACCCGTGCCCCCTCGCCCACGGCGGAGGCCAGGCCGGCGAGGTCCCAGTCGGTTTCGCCGGTGCGGCGCTCCACGTCGCGCTCGTAGTCGTCGAAGAGCGGGGCGTCGAAGTAGTACGGCTCGACCTGGACGCTGACGTCGGGCAGCTCGAAGAACCGGTCCAGCGGCGGGACGGGCTGCGGCACCGGTGTCCCGGCGCGGCTGTAGTCGGATCGCGCCGCCACGGGCGCCTCCCGGCACAGGAGCAACGGCATGTCGGCCGTCCACAGCACCCGGGTGCGGCTCTGCCCTGCTGCCACGGCGATCTCTTCGCGCGAGGCCTCGGTGAACCCCAGTCGCCGCAGCAGCGGCACAGCCCGGGTGTTCTCGGCCACGTGGCAGTCCACCCGCAGCCGCTGCACACCGCGCCCGGCCAGTGCCGTGCTCAACCCCAGCAGGATGCCTGTGCCGAGGCCGCGGCCACGCCACTCCGGGTCGACCACCAGCAGGCCCAGCGCCGCCGTCCGGGCGTCGGGGTAGCCCTCCAGCAGATCGGCCGCGGCGACCAGACGACCGTCGACCCGGCATCCCATCAGGTGCTTGAGGTCTGCCGGTACGTGCTGAAGACCTTCGAGGAACTGGCTCTGCGCGTCCGCCGCTCCGGTCGGAATACCGAAATTGAGCTGAGAGTAATCGTCGCACCTCTCCAGCAGGTCCTGTAGCGCGGGCCCGTCCTCGGGCGTCAGAGCGACCAGTTTGCGATCATTCGGCAGCGTTACGCGAAGCGTCACCGCTCTCCCTCGGTCGTGCCCTGGCATTTCACGATAGCGAGTCGCCAACTTAGCAAGCATCGTTGCCAGTTGCCAACAGAGCACCTAGGATGCCGTATTGCTACTCGTACGGCGAATGTGAGCCGGACTCGAGCCGGCGGATCCCGGACCGAAATCGCGGGAGCAATCAGATGGTCATTCAAATGTCCGCGCCGTTCAGCTTTTGGGTGCAACCCACGAAACGCACCAATCTCGACAGCATAATGGCCTACGACGTGCACGATCCGGCCGAAACCGAACTCACCTTCGAAGAAGTCACCGGGTCGATGCAGGAGATGTTCGACCAGAACGTCATCAGCGTCTTCTTCGAGGGCGGCGAACCCTTCCTGCGTGATGACTTCCTCGACATGGTCGAATACGCCACACCCAACGCCTTCACCATGGTGCGGACCAACGGAACCCTGGTGACGGCCGAAACGGCCCGCAGCCTCAAGGCGGCGAGCGTGGGTGTCGTGTGCGTGGACATCGAGGGCGGTGACGCGGCCACCCACGACACGCTCGTCGGTCTGCCCGGCGCGTTCGACCGAGCGGTCGAGGGGGTCCGGCACCTGGTCGACGCCGGCGTCACCACCTTCATCACCACCATCCTGACCAGCCACAACATCGACCAGTTGCAGGCACTGGCCGACCTGACGGCCGCCACCGGCGCGGAGAAACTCGGGGTCCTCAGGCTCTACCCACTGGGCCGGGCCCGCGCCAACTGGTCCCGGCTCTCGGTGCCGCTGCCCCGGCAGATGGCCGCGCTCAAGGCGATCAGGGTGCCCGACGGGGTGCAGCTGATGCAGTCCTGGCACCCCAACGACCCGAACTGCTGCTGGCAGATGGCGGCCGTCGACGCATACGGCAACAGCATCGGCTGCCCGTACCTGCGAGACTTCGCCAACTACGGAAATATCCGGCAGACATCGTTCATGGAGACCTGGCGCAATCCGATCTACAAACAGGTGCGCGCCGCCAGCGCGGTGAACGCGTGTCCCGAATGCGCGGCGAACGACCGCAACCGCTCCGGTGGCTGCCGGTCGACCGCATACGCCTTCGGAGGATCCTGGGACGCACCGGACCCGTACTGCACCCACATGAACAACGGCACCGACCTGACCCGCCTTCCCGGCCGGATAGCCGATCTCCCCTTCGGTGCACCGCCGACCATGTCAGGGGTGTGACCCGTGACGACCGAATCCCCGGCACGCACCGTATATACGCAGAATTCCCGGCTGCGGCTGCGGCCGTTCGAACCCTGGCACGCGGTGATGGCCTACACGCCGGACAAACCTGCTCTGCACTGGCTGAATTCCCATTCGTGGCTGGTCCTGGAGTTGTGCGACGGCCGCACGCTCGAGGAGATCGCCGAGACGATCGCGGAGGTCATGCC
The DNA here is from genome assembly GCF_042672505.1 of Streptomyces sp. NPDC127190. Classification (NCBI taxonomy): domain Bacteria; kingdom Bacillati; phylum Actinomycetota; class Actinomycetes; order Kitasatosporales; family Streptomycetaceae; genus Streptomyces; species Streptomyces sp. NPDC127190. Next base: position 70,787 of record NZ_JBHXVE010000029.1, on the reverse strand, counting down.
CGACCGCGACGACGTCCTCGCCTCCACCATGGGCTGCATCGAAGACCTGGAGCGGAAGAACCTCATCCACGCGAGCACCGACGCCGGGAACGCTCCGGCAGGGAAGGAGGTGAAGAACCGATGAGCAAACACATCGACATCGAAAAGCTCAAGGCGATCGCCGCCGAGGACAACGAGCGCCCCGAGGTCTCCACGATGGACCCCCAGGTCCGGACCTCCAAGTACGCGCTGTTCCCCGAGCCCAAGGACATGTCCGCGCTGGAGGACGAGTCCTGAGCTGACGGGCGCCCGGCGCGGTCGACGACACGCCGGGCACGGTAGTTCCCTTTCGCCCCAGGCACGCGGAGGTTCCATGGCAGGTCGTCCTCGTACGCTGCTGGTGAACCCACCGCTGTGGAACGTCTACGCGCCGCATCTGGCGGTGCCACTGCTCACCGCCTCGCTGCGCAACCACGGTTGGCCGGTCACCGCTCTCGACCTCGGCGCCGTCCACCTGCGGTGGATGCTGACGGCCCGGACGGTGGCCGGCCTCTGCGCACGCTACGACCGCGCGGACGAGCTGGGCCTCGACCCGGCCGCCGTGGACGAGGCCCGGCTGCTGCTGCCCTCGGTGTGCGACGACGTCGAGGCCGCCTGGGCCACCGTGCACGATCCCGCCAGTCTGCGCGACCACGCCGCGTTCACCCGGGCTGCCCGCACCCTCGGCAACGCCCTGGTGTGCCACTCGGCGGCCTTCGCCGGATTCCACTGCGACCTGCGCTCCAACCGCCAGCACTACAGCGAGCGCTCGAGCGCGTCGGTGCTCGCCGCCACCCGCGACCCGGACCGCAACCCGTACCGCTGGGCGTTCGAGACCCTGCTCCCGCCCCGGCTCGCCGACCCCCAACTGGGCCTGGTGGGCATCTCGGTGTCGGCCGACACCCAGCTCATCCCCGCCATGACGGTGGCCGCCCTCGTCCGGGAACACCGCCCGGACCTGAGGATCGTCATGGGCGGCAACTACATCACCCGCATCGCCGGACGCTGGCGGGACCGGCACCCCTTCTTCGACCTGGTCGACGACTTCGTGCTCTACGAGGGCGAGGACGCGATCGTCGCGCTGTGCGAGACCCTCTTCGAGGGCGGTTCCCGTCCGGTGCCCGGCCGCAGCTCGCTCACCTCCGACGGGCGACTGGACTTCGCCCCTGCCCGCGACGTCGACCTGGCCACGCTGCCCGCCCCCGACTTCGACGACTACGACCTCGACTCCTACCTGGCCCCCGGCCCCGTGCTGCCCGTGCTGGCCTCCCGCAGCTGTGCCTGGAACTGCGCGTTCTGCTCGATCCCCTTCGCCAGCAACCGCTACCGCCACCGGGACGCCACCACCGTCGTGGACGAGATGCAACACCTGGCGCGGCGGTACGGCTCGACGTCGTTCATGTTCGTCGACGAGATCATGACCCAGCGGACGCTGCGCGAGGTCGGCGCCGAACTGGTACGCCGCGAGGCCGGTCTGCACTGGTACGGCGAAACCCGCTTCTCCGCCGGACTGGACGATGCCCTGGCCACCACGCTCTACCAGTCCGGCTGCCGCAGACTCGACCTCGGCCTGGAGTCGTACAACCAGCGGGTACTCGACCTCATGCGCAAGGGCACCCGCATCGAGCACATCCAGCCCGGCGTCGAGGCACTGCTGCGCGCGGGCGTGCCCGTGCACCTGTTCTGCATCACCGGCTTCCCCGGAGAGACGGCCGAGGAGGCCCGCCGCACCGCCGATTTCGTGGAACACACCCTGCGCCGTTCCAAGGAGGACTTCGGCCTGCCGTACTCGACCAGTGTCAACGGGCCGTTCGTGCTGGACCTGCTCTCACCGGTCGGCGAACACCCGGAGCGGTTCGGCATCAAGGTGCTGCACCCCGGCCCGGACGAGGACCTGGCGCTGAGCGCGGACTACGTGAGCGCGTCCGGGCTGACCGGGACCGAGGCCGCGGCGCTGGCCGCGGAGGCGGACGCCCTGCCCGACACCGGCCGCACAGCGCCCTTGCAGCACCGCGGCCTGATCGGCGAGTCGGAGGAGTACGCCTTCCTGCGCTGCGTCCTCGACACCGGCGTACCGCCCGGGCGTCCCCTCGCCGCAGCCACCGTGTTCACGCCGGCGCCCGGCGACCCGCTCCGCCTGGCGGACGGGGTGGCCTGGCGGGTGTCGGCCGATGCCAGGACGGTCGGGCTGTACGCCGCCGGAGCCGACAGTATCCTGCGCCTGCCCAGCCGGTACGCCGGACTCCTCTCCGACCTGGACGAAGGCGTCCGGCCCGGCGAACGGGACGGCGGACGGTACGAGGACGACGTTCTGGAAGTGCTCTGCACGCTCTGGACGTTCGGGTTCCTCGCGGACCCCTGGCGCCACGCCACACCCCTCCGCGCCGGGCCCACCCCCGGACTGCGGGTCAGGACCGCGCCCGGCTGGCGCCACTCCGTCGACCCGGACACCGGCCGGGCGCGGATGACCAGCCTGGTGACCGGACGCGAAGTGGAACTCAACGTTCACGCCTTCCTGTTGTGGCTCGACCACGCCGAGGGCGGGCAACCCGCCGTGGCCGACTGGCACGCGGTGGCCGACATGATCAGAGTCGAACTCCTCCAGGCGTACCGCGCAGACGACCCGGTGACGACGGAAGCCGGATCCGGCCAGGAAACGGAACGGGAAGGCGCATGACAACCATGCAGACCGTCGGCAACGGCAACCGGCTCGCGTACTGGCATGCCTTCCTGAAGCGGTACTGGGAACGCGAGGCGGGCATCGTCGGCGCCCCGCCGGTCGACCTCGACCTGGGCGGCGACTGGTTCTTCCAGGCCGTCGTCGCCGCGGCCGCCGCGGGTGAAAAGGGTGAGGGACCGCTGCTGCGGCTGACGGTCGCCGGCAGGAGCCCGCACGCCGACCGGGCCCGCTACCTGCCCCGCACCGAGGACGGCTCCGTCGCCGGGTTCCTCGCCCGCATGGACGACGAGACCGGGGGAGCGGAGTGGAGCATCGGGCTGAGCAGGCTGCACCGCACCAGCTTCGAGCTGTGGGAGCGGGCCGCAGTCTTCACCGAGGAGCTGTGGAGCGCACTCGGCGGCTTCCCCTCCGGCTACGCCGACACCGACATCTTCCTCGGCCGGTACGCCGGCACACGCGGCGGCATCCACTGCGACAACGCCGCCAACTTCATGTTCGGCGTCGCCGGCCCGAAGGAGCTCATCGTCTGGCCGCCCTCCGACGGCGCGTGGCTGCCCCTGCACCGCAGCGACTGGTCCTCCGTACGCCACACCGGGCAGACACTGCGCGCCAGTACCACCGACATGGGCTACTTCCCCTCCCGCTTCTGGCACGTCGGATCCTCCCCGGACGCCTCGTCCGCCACCTTCAACATCGCCCTCTTCTTCGACGGCGACCCGCTCGACACCGCCACCGCCGCCGTGGCCGCGGCACTCGCCGGCACGCCCCGCCCGCCGTACGACCAACTCGTGCGCCCGAACGGCACGGAGCTGCCCGAGAGGGTGGCCGACCTGCTCGACCACGCCCTCGCTCGCATCGACCGGGCCGACATCGCCGACCGGCTGCTGGCCACCTGGCTGCGCAAGCTCAGCGCCCGCGGCTTCGGCCACGTTCCCGACCCGCTCGAGGTCATGCCGGTCGACCACGACCTGCCCGTGCGGCTGCACCGCTTCCCGGTGGTCCACCAGCGGTCCAAGGGGCGCCTGCTGGTATCGGCCAACGGCCACCTCGCCCGCCTGCCCGACCACCCCGCGCTGCCCGCCGTCCTCGACCGGCTCAACAGCGGGGAGATCGCCACCCCGGCGGACCTGGCACGTGAACGTCCCGGTGTGGCAGGGGACTTCGCTGATATCGTCGACGCCGTCCTCTACCGGCTGCGCTCGTGGCGCGCGATCGACGTCCTGGACAGGGATGCCCGTTAGCCCCCCTCGCACCCGCCTGCGCGCGGCCCTGCTCTTCGCCGTCCTGCTCGCTTCCTCCGGAGGCGACGAGGTCGCCGTCTTCGCCCTCACCTTCCATCTGGCCCCCTCCGGCGCCTACTTCGTCGGGACCCTCCAGATCGCCGGTCTCCTGCCGGGGGTGCTCCTGGGACGGCCCGTGGGCAGGGCGCTGGTGGGACGCCGCCCGGGACCGGTGCTGGCCCTGGCGTCCGCCGCCCAGGCGGCCATCACCGTCGTACTGTCGTCCGGTCTGCCGCCGGGCGGCACCGTCGCGGGCGTGGCCCTGCTGGCGGCGGTGAACACCGTCAGCGTCACGGCGCTGAACGCGGCTCTGCCGGTGCTGGCGGGCACCGACGTAGCCGAGAAGGCCTACGGTCTGGCACAGTCGGCCGGCTCACTGGCCATGGTGCTGGGCCCGCTGGCGGGCTCGGCCCTGTTCGCGACCCTCGGCATCCGCGGAGCCCTGCTGGCCGACGCAGCGACGTTCCTGACGGTAACGGCGTACGGCGTGGCGGTGCGCACCGTAGAACTGATTCCGGACGACACCGAATCCGACTCCGCGTCCGAACGCGGGGGACTCACCGGCGGCTCACTCCTCGCCCTCGGCCTGGTGTTCGTGGTCATCGCCGCCACGGCAGGAACCGACGTGGCGTTCGTCTTTCTCGTCCGCGAGCACGCGCCCGGCTCCGCCGTCACCGTGTTCGGATTCGCCACCGCCGCGTGGGCCGTCGGCATCCTCGCCGGCAGCGCCCTGGCCGGCCGCCTCGCCTCCACACCACCCGTGGCCCGCCTCGCCCTCTCCGGCTCGGTCATCGGCACCGTCTACCTCGTCTGCGGGCTCGCCCCCACCGCCACCGTCCTGCTGACCACCTTCGTCATCGGCGGCATCGCCAACGCCGTCTTCAACACCACCCTACGCGCCGCCATCTACCGCATGACCGGCCCGGCGCAGTCCGCCCGCGCCTTCGGCGCCTTCACCGCCGGCGTCAACGCCGCCGTCCTGTGCGGCATCCTCGTCACGACTCCGTTCGCCGAAGACGCCAGCGCCCCGGCCTACGCCGTCGGCGGCGCCGCGGCCCTGTGCGCAGCCCTCGCCACCGTGCCCATCGCCCTGCGGACCCGCGCGGCGGATCCCGGCCGACCGCGCCTCCGCAGGCCTGACACGCGGGCCCGCTGAGCTGACGGCCTGGAAATTAGGGTGTGGTCGGCAGAGCCGGGGTGATAGGTAAGCGATGTGACAGAGAGTCTTGAGTTTTCCGCCCTGCTGCAACTGATCGACGAGCGGTCGGCCGCGTTCCGGAGTGCGGTTGCCGCCGCGCCCAGCCTTGACGCGCCGGTGCCGTCCTGCCCCGAGTGGACGGTGTTCGATCTGGTGCAGCACCTGGGTACGGGCCAGCGCTGGTGGGCCGCGATCGTCGCCGCGGGCCCGGCCGAGGCTCCGCCGGCCAAGGATGCCGCGGAGGCACCGCGCGAGCTCGATGCGCTGCTGGCCTGGTACGCCGAGTCGAACGAACTGCTGCTGACCGCGCTGCGCGAGGCCGGCCCGGAGCGCGGGTGCTGGACGTGGTGGAGCGCCGGTGTGTCGCCGGCGAATGCGTGGGGCGTCGCCCGGCGCCGGGTGCACGAGGTGCTGGTGCACACGTACGACGCCCAGCTCGCCGCAGGCGCCGTGCAGCCCATGCCGGCGGACGTCGCGCTCGACGGCGTGGCCGAGTTTCTCGACACCTGCAACTCCACCCCGGCGGCCTGGCCGCACCAGCCCGCCATCATCCACTACCACGCCGCCGAGGGCCGCTCCTGGCTCCTCGCGCTGGACGGCAGCGGCGCCTGGCCCGCACCCCTGACGGACGACGCCCCGCCCGCCTCCGCTTCGGCCACGGGCACGGCCGAGCAGCTGCTCCTCTTCGTCTGGGGCCGCCTCACGATGAGCGACCTGAAGATCGAGGGCGACCCGCAGGTGTTCGAGCATCTGATCGCCTGGGAGCCCGAGGAGTAGCCGGTCAGTACCGCCGGCGGACGGCCTCGATGACGTCCCTTAGTTGGCCCTGCCGTGGCATGCTGCGGGCCCGATGCCGAGTTCCGTGAGCAGGCCGCGAACGCGCCGCTCGATCTCGTCGCGAATCGGGCGCACGGCGGTGACGCCTTGGCCGGCCGGGTCGTCGAGCTGCCAGTCCAGGTACCGCTTGCCGGGGAAGTACGGGCAGGCGTCGCCGCAGCCCATCGTGATCACCACGTCTGACGACCGCACCGCCTCTGTGGTGAGGATCTTGGGCGTCTCGGCCGAGAGGTCGATGCCCACCTCGGCCATGGCCTCGACCACGGCCGGGTTCACGGTGTCGGCGGGGGCGGACCCGGCCGAGCGGACCTCGACCCGGCCTGCGCCGAGGTGGGTGAGGAAGGCGGCGGCCATCTGGGACCGGCCGGCGTTGTGCACGCAGACGAACAGCACGGAAGGAACGGCGGAGGTCATTAGGCTGGTGCGCTTTCTTCGAGGGAACGGGCGGGAGCGGAGGGCTGCGGCCCGCCGTGGGGGACGATGACCTCATCCTCGCGCATGGCGGCCGGCCGGCCGAAGCAGACGACCACCAGGCCGAGCCCGGCGGCCGCGCCGATCAGCTGGGCGGCGAGGAAGGGCAACACGGAGGTGGGGGCGATGCCTGCGAAGGTGTCGGTGAATGCGCGGCCGATCGTGACGGCCGGGTTGGCGAAGCTGGTAGAGGACGTGAACCAGTACGCGGCTCCGATGTAGGAGGCGACCAGCAGCGGCGCCAGGTGCGGGCGGCCGGCCCGGGCCAGGCCGAAGACAACCCAGACGAGCCCGGCGGTGGCCACGGCCTCCGCCAGCCACAGGTGTCCGGCCCACCGGTCGTGGGTGGAGAAGCGCACCAGCGGTTTCCCGAACATGGCGTCGCCCAGCACGGACCCGGCGATCGCCCCGGCGACCTGGGCAGGCACGTACGCGGCGACGTCCCGCAGGGTGGGGTCGTCGCCGGTGCGGCGGCCGGTGAACCAGGCCACGAGGGTGACCGCGGGGTTGAAGTGCGCCCCCGACACCGAGCCGAGCAGGGCGATCAGCACGCCGAGACCGAAGACGGTGGCCAGGGAGTTCGCCAGCAGCTGCACCCCGACATCACGGGTCAGCTCGGTGGCCTGGATCCCGGAGCCGACCACCACCGCGACCAGCGCCGCCGTCCCCAGCCCCTCGACCGCCGCCCGCCGCAGCAGCGGGGCCGGCACGCTCACGCCGAGGCCTTCGCGGACACGGCCGGGATCTGGAGCAGAGCGGACAGCTTCGCCAGGGCTTCGGGGAGAACCCAGTAGTACACCCAGGTCCCACGCCGCTCGGAGCCGACCAGCCCGGCCTTGCGCAGCACCTTCAGGTGATGGGAGATCGTGGGCTGGGAGACGTCGAACGGGCCGATGAGGTCGCACACACACGCCTCGCCGCCTTCGTGGGAGGCGATCAGCGACAGCAGCCGCAGCCGGATCGGGTCCGACAGTGCCTTGAACATCCGCGACAGCTCGGCCGCGGCGTCCTCGCCCAGCGGCTCGCGGACCATCGGGGCGCAGCACACCGCATCGTCCTGTCCGAGCACCGGAAGACCAGCTTGTTTCGACATTCCCCAATATTGACAGCTGTCGATTCAGGCGGCAAGGTCAGTTGTATCGACAGATGTCAAAACAAGTCGTGGGGAGACCGCCATGTCCCGTGTTCAGCTCGCCCTGCGCGTCGCCGACCTCGAAGCCTCCATCGCCTTCTACTCCAAGCTGTTCGGCATCGAGCCGGCCAAGCGCCGCGAGGGCTACGCCAACTTCGCCATCACCGAGCCCCCGCTCAAGCTCGTCCTCATCGAGGGCGGGACCGGCGAGGACACCCGCCTCGACCACCTTGGCGTCGAGGTAGCCACCACCGAGGACGTCAACGCCGCCACCACCAGGCTCGAGGACGCCGGCCTGGCCACCTTCGAGGAGAGCGACACCTCCTGCTGCTACGCCCTCCAGGACAAGGTGTGGGTCACCGGCCCCGGCAAGGAGCCCTGGGAGGTGTACGTGGTCAAGGCCGACGCCGACACGCTGGAGAAGGCCGACACCGCCGCCGACGCGTGCTGCGGCATGAGCGCCTGCGGCACCCCCTGACGAGCAGGCCATCGACCTGGTTCACACCCGGGTCGAGCCCAAGGCCGCCACTGGCGAGATCCCAGCCGGACACTTCCCTGCGGGACCGGACCCGGTCAGTCCTGACGTGTTGCCGCCGGAGGCCGCCAGATGTCCATCGGCGTCGAGCCGACGGCGAGGCCGCGCTCGTCGAGGAGTCGGCCCATGTGCTTGAGGGTGCGCAGTGACACCGCGCTGCGGACCACGGCGAGTTCGGGGAAGCGGGTGGCCAGGGCCGCTTCCAGCGCGGGGAGCCCGGAGGCGTCGCGCAGCCAGGCGATCAGGTGCAGGTTCTCCGGTCCGGTCAGGCCGACGCTGAGCCTGATCTCCGGGAGCGCCGCCACGGAGCGGGCCACGCTGTCCAGGCGCGCCGCCGGCACGCGGCACCGGAGCACGGCCGTCACCGGCCAGCCGGAGACCGACTGGGCGATCTCGCAGCGCATCCGCATCCGCCCCTCGGACAACAGCCGCCCCAGACGGCGCCGTGCGGTCGGTTCGCTCACTCCGAGGCGCGTGGCGAGCTCGGTGTTCGGCAGGCGCGCGTCGGTCGTCAGCGTGCGGATCAGCTGTTCGTCGAGTTCGTCCAGGGGGCGGACCGGCTCGTCGCGGGCCGGGGTGTCACCGATCACCGTTTCGCGCTGGGCCGGTTCGAGGGTGCCCAGGCGCCAGCGGCTGGCCTCGCCGTACGTGGTGACCAGCAGTTCGGCGTGGTGGACGCGTACGCCCGGCACCACGTCCAGGTCCCGTCGCAGATAGGCGGAGGAGGAGGCCAGGTCGGCCACGGCCACCGTGTCCAGCAGCGAGCGGGTGCCGGTCAGGTGGTGCAGGTAGATGACGTGCGGCTGAGGCAGCAGTTGCTCCACGACGGCATCGGTGTCTCCCGGGAGGCACTCCAGCTCGACATGGAGCAGCCGTAGCAGCCCGCTGCGGGTGACCGGGCCGGGGACGCAGGAAGTCCAGGCCAGCCCGGCCCGCTGGAGGCGGTCCCAGCGCCGGGCCGCGGTGACCGGATCCACGCCCAGCGCACGGGCCACCACCGTCCACGACGCCCGGGCGTCGAGTTGCAGCGCGTGCACCAGCTCCAGGTCGAGCTCGTCGACGAGTTCCTGCATCGATCCCCCTTCACAGCCGCCCTTCCCCAGGATCCTCGCTACGAAGACACGATTGACGCCGAAATCCTGCGCATCAGGGCTCATCGGCAGCTTGCTGCTCATCCTAGGTGAGTCCTTCCGCCCCACCTCGAGGAGCGCTGCCATGTCCGTGCGCGAGGCCGCCCACGCTCTGGCCGACGATCTGGTCGCCCTACGACGTGAGATCCACGCCGACCCCGAACTCGGCCGTCAGCTGCCCCGCACCCAGCAGCGGGTGCTGGCCGCGCTGGACGGGCTGCCGCTGGAGATCACCACCGGCCGCGAGCTGTCCTCGGTGACCGCCGTGCTGCGCGGTGGCCGGCCGGGTCCGACTGTCTTGCTGCGCGCCGACATGGACGCGCTGCCGATCACCGAGGACACCGGACTGCCGTACGCCTCGAAGGTGCCGGGAGCGATGCACGCCTGCGGCCACGACCTGCACACAGCGATGCTGGTGGGTGCGGCGCGGCTGCTGGCCGGACGACAGCGGGAGCTGGCCGGTTCGGTGGTGTTCATGTTCCAGCCGGACGAGGAGGGCACGGACGGCGGCGGCGCCGTGCCGATGCTCGAGGAGGGCGTGCTGGAGGCATCCGGGCAGCGTCCGGTGGCGGCGTACGCGCTGCACGTGGCCTCGAACCGGCTGCCGCGCGGCCTGTTCGCCGGCCGGGCCGGGACGGCGGGGGCCGCCTCCGACGGGCTGGCGGTGACCGTGCGGGGCAAGGGCGGTCACGGCTCCGCACCGCATGCGTCCGCCGACCCGGTGCCGGTGCTGTGCGAGATGGTGATGGCCTTGCAGACCTTCGTCACCCGCCGCTTCGACGCCCAGGACCCGGTGGTGCTCACCGTGGGCACCATCCACGCCGGCACCAAGCGCAACGTGATCCCCGAGCACGGCTTCTTCGAGGCGACCGTGCGGACTTTCTCCCGCGAGGCCCGGAAGCTGATGCGGGAGGGCACTCGCACCCTGCTCACCGGCATCGCCGCAGCTCACGGGCTTACCGCCGAGGTGGAGTACGAGGACGGGTACCCGGCGCTGGTCAACGATCCGGCCGAGTCGGCGCTGGCCGCGGGTGCCGTCACCGACCTGTTCGGCGCGCCGCGCTACCTCGACGCGCAGACGCGCACGCCCGGCGGGGAGGACATGGCGTTCGTCCTGGACCAGATCCCCGGCGCCTACCTGATGCTGGGCGCCTGCCCGCCGGACCGCGACTTCTCCACCGCCGCCCAGAACCACTCACCGCAGGCGGTGTTCGACGACTCCGTACTGGCCGACGGTGCGGCGCTGTTCGCGGAACTGGCGCTGCGGCGCCTCGCCCAGGCCGAGCGGGGGGCGCTCGGGACGTCCGCGAAGGCCGAGGCCCGGTGAGAGCGGCCCCGACGGGCGGCCGTACCGGTGCGGCCGGGCGGTCCGCCGCCGCGGGACCGGGCCTGCGCCGGACGCTGACGGCCCTTCTGCCGGTCGAACTGTTCAGTGGATTCCAGCAGAGCTACTTCACTCCGCTGCTGCCGGCCGTGGGCCAGCGGTTCCATGTCGGTGTGACCACCCTGGCCTGGACGGTGACCGGGCCCGCCCTCGCATCGATGGTGGCCACCCCGCTGCTGACCGCGCTCGGGGACCGCCACGGCCACCTGCGGGTGCTGCGTGCGACGGTGGCGGCGGTCGCGACCGGAGCGGTGCTGATCGCCCTCGCGCCGGGCTTCGGAGCCCTGCTGGTGGGGCGGGCGCTTCAGGGCGCCCTCGCCGGGTTCCTGCCGCTGATGTTCGGCCTCGTCCGGCTCCGGCAAACGATCGAGGACACCCGGCGGGGCGTCGCCCACCTGTCCCGGGGCGCTGATGCCGGGCCTACTGCTCGGCAGCGTGAGCACCTCACTGCTGCTGCACGCGGCCGGTCCCGTGCCGGCGCTGTGGGTACCCGCCGTCGGCACACTCGCGGGGCTCGCCATGCTGGGGACGGTGCCCCGCGACGAGCCGTCCGGCGACGTGTCTGCGGCACACGGCGTCGACTGGGCCGGGTCGGCACTGCTGTCGGCCGGCCTCGTGCTGGCGGTGCTCGCACTGCACCAGGGCGCGGTCTGGGGCTGGACGGCCCCCGCAACGCTCGCCTGCCTCGGCACCGGCCTGCTGCTGCTCGCCGCCTGGACGGCGCTCCAACTGCGCTCCTCCGCACCGTTGATCGACGTACGCCGGCTGTTCCGGCCGAGCCTGCTACCGGTGTTCGCGGTCGGCTGCTGCGTGAACTTCGTCGTCATCGGCGGACAGGTTTCCTACGCCGCCTATCTGACGGACCGTGCCGGGCTCGGACTGAAACCCGCCGCCGCTGGGCCGGTACTGCTGCCGGCCTTCTGCCCGATGGCCGCGTTCAGTGCGCTGACCAGCCGGTTCGGGCGGGTCGCCGGCTTCCGGCGGGTCACCGTGACCGGCGCGGGACTGCTGGTCGCGGGCACGGTGGGCATGCTGCTGCCACCCTCCACCGTGGTCGGGGTCGAGGCGGCGCTCGTCCTCGCGGGCGCCGGGCTGGGGCTGATCACGGGCGCGACCCGGGTCCTGGTGATCGACGGCGTGCGCGTCGAGGAGACCGCCGCCGAGGGCCTGTTCGAACTGCTGGTCAGCCTGGGCATCGCCGTCGGCTCGGCCACCACCGCGGCGGTCCTGGCCGCACAGGGCGACAACCTCACCGGCTATCGGACCGTCTGGACGGTCGGCACCGCAGTGGCCCTGCTCGGCCTCGCGGCGGCCTTGCGCCTTCCCCGCCCGACAGACACGGCAGACTGACGGCCAGTCGGCTGCTTGCTCCGGTTGGCGCCCATCACCAAAGCTTGTCGATCTCCCCTGGATACAGCTCGATGCGGGAGTGAGGGAACGACGCCAGCGCCTGACGGCCCGCAGCCGAGAAGAAGTCTGCCATCGTGACCTTGTCGAAGCCGGGCTGATCGCTGGGAAGGGGAGCCTGCGGTGTTCCTCCGATGAGTACGGCTCCCGGAAGCACACGCCAACCGGCGCTCTCGTAGAACGCCCGCAGTGGGCGATCACACGTGAAGAGGCCCACGTCCAGGCCCTGGGTGATCATCCTCTCTCGCGCCGCTGTCACCAGATGCCGGCCGTACCCACGACCACGCGCCCGCTTGCTCGTCACCACCGTGCTCAGCCCACCAGCCGAAAGGCACTGACCGGCATGGACGATCTCTTTGAACAGGATGTCCAGCGCGGCGAGCACGGTCCCCTCGTCCACGAGCAGCAGCGACGACGGGCGCAGTGCAGGATCGTGGATCGGGGCGTCCACCGGAGCGTCCGGCCCGGACTCGGACGGCCATGCCTGCTCTTGGATCTCTCTCACCTGGACCCGCAGGTCGGCGGGGGTGGCTGCTTCCGGGAAGGACAAGATCTGCACGCGCCGATTGTGCTCGGGCCCCGCGCAAGCGCAAGCGATTGAGACGATGATGATCACACGCGGCTATATCAGTATGGACGGGTCATTCGTTCCAGCCGGACCACGACGATGGCGATGTCGTCGTCTGCGCCGCTGGTGAGGCCCAGGCGGGCGAGGAGGGCGTCGGCGAGGTGTTCCGCGCCGAAGTCGGCGCAGGTGGCGAGTGCGGAGGTCAGGCGGGTCAGGCCGGTGTCGATGTCCTCACCGCGGCGTTCGATCAGGCCGTCGGTGTAGAGGACGAGGGTGTCGCCGGGGGCGTAGGTCACGTTGGCCTGGGGGCGGGGGACGTGTTCGGGGCGGGCGCCCAGCGGTGGGTCGGTGGCCTGGTCGAGCAGCTCGCAGGAGCCGTCGGGGTGGAGCAGGACGGGTGGGGGGTGGCCGGCGCTGCTGTAGACGAGGAGCTGGCTGTGGCAGTCGACGAGGACCTGTACGGCGGTGGCGGCCAGTGCCCCCTCCACCGAGCGGGCGTAGAGTCCCAGCACCTCCAGGGCCTGGGCGGGGCCGTGGACGGCGCGGGTGGCGGCGCTCAGCGCGCTGCGGAGCCGGCCCATGACGGTGGCGGCCGACAGCCCGTGGCCGACCACGTCACCGACTGCGACGGTGAAACGGTCCCCGGGCAGGTCCACCGCGTCGTACCAGTCTCCGCACACGTTCAGGGAGCCGGTCGCGGGCAGGTAGCGCACGGCGATATCCGGATGCCGGGCCAGGTCGGGGGAGTGAAGCATGGCCTCTTGCAGGGCGACGGCGACCCGCCGTTCACGGGCGTGGGCCTGCCGCAGTTCTTCGTTCAGCTGCTGTAGCTGCCGCGCCCGGACATACAGCTCGGCCTCCATGGCCGCTTCCCGCCCGGGACTGACCGACGGCGGATGTGCCGTGCGGTGGGCACGGACGACGTCGGTCATGTCCTCCGACCGGTGGATGATCCAGGTGACTTTTCCGTCCGGGCCCAGGACCGGCACGTTGATCGCCGTCCACCACCGCTCCTTGAACACCTCGGGATTTCCGGCGACCGGGATGTCGTACTTCTGCAACGCCATGTGATCCGTCTCGCCGGAGAGCAGGACCCGGTGCAGTGAGGCTTTCAGCGTGTCCACCCCGTCCGCCTCCGGGTCGGCGGGGTCGTCCGGGAAGGCGTCGAAAAGGTACTGCCCGAGCAGCTCGACCAGGCTTCGCCCGGTGACCTCGCAAAATGCCTGGTTGGCAGCCGCGATCACCAGGTCCGTGCCGAGCACCAGGCACGGGCTCGGAAGGGCGGCGAACACCCCCGGATAGTCGATCTCCGGCATCACGCGCACTTTTCCTGCCAGTCGCTCGCTCCTCAATCTACGGAAGGTCCGGGCCCCGCGCCCGCCGAGCCCGCTCGCGTGGCGGTGCCATGGGACGTGTGGGACGCCTCATGGCGGAGGCTTACGCAGGGGCCAGGTGCCGCGTCGACCGCTGGCGCCGAGTCCTGGGCTACGGGCATGACCGAGATCCAGATCCCGACGCCCCGCGACGCCTCCGAGCTGCTGCTGGCCGGTAACCAGCACACCAGGACGCAAGGTGCCCGCATGCGTCCAGGAGCATCCCTCGCTACTCGGGGGGCAGCGCTCACTCCGTACGTCGCCGGCTCCGGTGCGCGTGGGCGCCTTCGGCCTGCGTCCTCAGTACAGCTTCACGTGAAGCTCAAGGCGGGAAGATGCGGATCGCTGGAGGAAGTCCGGTGCGTCGGGTGTCCGAAGCCGAGTGCGTTCGTCCCGCCGGTCGGGCACCATGCACAGCGGTGTCGGCAGCCCGTGGGAGCTGGCGGGCAGTCATTCGGGAGGAGAGGCGAGGCAGTGAGGAAGAAGCGGGGGGAACGCGCCGAGATAGCAGCGGACGAAGCGGGAAGCGGGGGCTTACGGTCCGCCGTACCGAGGCAGTCCCGCGTCCGGGGTGTGCTGCTCCTGGCCGCTGCTTGGCTGACGGGCCTTGTGGGATTGGGGTTTGCCCTGGCCGCGTTCAACCACTGGCAGGCCGCCCGGTTCCCGTCCAGGCTGGCCGCCTATGCGGTCTGGCTGCGTGCTCCCTGGTGGTACACGACCGTCGTAGCCGCGGGGGTGATCGTGGCCGGGGCCGTGGCGCTCGGGGCCGTACGCGCTGTGGTGCTGCGACGTCCTCCGAGCGTCCAGGGTTTCAGTCGTCTGCGGCTCTTCCTGCCGGTCATGGCGTTCGACGCGGTCTACGGGTTGGGGAGCGACTCGCTGGTGCCCTGGTGGGATCTCGACCTCCTCGTTCCCCTCGTGGTGGTGTGCGCCCAGACCCTGTTGTTCGGCGCGCGTCGTCTCGCCGTGCTCGGACGGCAGCACCTCGCGGCGATCATCCGGTCCCCGGGAGAACTCCCCAGGGACTCGTTCACCCTCTACCTGAGGTCCTTCGAGGACGACGTCGGGCGTACGGCCCTGGAGGAGAACCGGCATCCGGCCCCCGGGCCGGGCGCGGTGCTGTCGGACCTGCCGCTGTCTGCGCGGACCGAGGAGGAGCAACTGGCACAGGCCCTGAAGCTGGTGGCACCGATGGTGGCCGTGGGCCGGCCGGGGGAGCGGCTTCCTCTGGTCGGTGCCCGGCGGTTGTATCTGCCGATCGACGACTGGCAGGACACCGTCCGGGACTTGATGGGGCGAGCGCGGCTGGTGGTGATGGCTGTGGGGCTGGGTCCCGGACTGCTGTGGGAGTTCAGGGAGGCGACACGGCTGCTGCCCGGGGAACGACTCGTTCTCCTTGTCCCCGGTCGTGACGAGTACGAGACGTTCCGGGCCCAGGCGGCGGCGCCACGCCGGCATGACACAGCGCGGCCGGGGCAGGCGGGGGGTGCCTGGTCACCACCCGCCCTGCCGCCCTATCCAGACCGCGAACCTCCAGCCGACCTCACGTTGAAGGGCGCGGTGTACTTCGATGCCGACTGGAGCTCGCACTTCGTGCTCTTCGGCGCGGGCCGCAGCCGGAACAGACCCGGCGGTGTGGTCCGATCGGCTGTGGCGGAAGGGCTCAAGCCGGTACTCGACCGGTACCGCCCTGGCCGCCCCCGGTGATACAGCCCGCACCGCGCCGTGTTGGACAAGAGCCCGGGAGGCGGGGATCAACGGGCCTCCAGTTCGTGCGGGGTGGAGCGCCCGGGCCCGAGGGGTGTGCCGGAGGGGGCGCGGCCGGTGCCCGAGGGCCGCCGACTCGCTGGTGCTGAGCGGAGGTTCGGGGGTCGTGACGGGCGCCGGCGCCGGGCCGCGCAGCAGTGCGCGCAGCGCGCGCGGACGGGCGAGTTCGGTCGGCCGCCCTTCCAGGGTGCCCAGGCGGACGAGGGCGCCGAGCACGGCGTCCGCGTCGCCCCTGCCGCCGTCGGCGCGTACCGACACCGCCTGTAGCCGGTCGCTGAGCCGAGGGGGCAGCGCGTCGGCCCGACTGGGCCGGGCTCCGGCGACGTCCTCGCCGGTGGCCAGGGACCAGGCGGCCCGGGTGCCGTGGAAGACGGCCCGCTGGACGTGGCCGGCGAGACCTCCGGCGTCCGGGCCGCGGCGTTCGAGCTCGCGGGCGAGCGCCAGCACGCCGGCCGCCGCGACGGACAGGCCGTGCCCGTACGCGGGGTTGGTGTGGGCGACGGCGTCCCCCAGCACCGCGAAGCCGTCCGGCCACCGACGGCACCGGTCGTAGCGGCGCCGACGGTCGGCGGTATTGCCGTAACGGCGCACCCGGTCGAGCGGGCGGCAGAGCGGCAGCAGATCGGCACTGACGCTCGCCGGGCTCGGCGTCGGTGCGCCGACCGGTGCGACGAAGCGGATGCCTCCGGAGACCAGCACGTAGGACGCCGTCTGGGGGCAGCCGGTCTCCGGGCCACGGTAGGCGACCAGCCGCATGCCGAACGCGGCGGAGTAGTAGTGCGCGGCCTGCCGGGCGTTGCGGTGGGGGGGGAGCGGGGGAGCGGTGCAGGGGTGACCGGAGCGCCTGCCGGGCGGTCCGGTCGCGCGGCAGGCGGGCGCGGCTCGTGGCGCCGGGGAGCCACAGTGGCGCGCATGACGGTGATGTGTACGGTGGTGAGGCGTACGGCGGTGATGTGTACGGTGGTGAGGCGTACGGCGCTCGAGTGTGCGACGGCGGGGCGCGCGCCGGTCCGGCGTCCGTGGGAGGTGGGCCGGCGAGGTGGAGGCGGCGGGGGTGTGGGAGGGCTCCGCCGGAGCGCTACTGTGCGGCGACGGGGGTCAGGCAGGGCAGGCCAGGGTGCCCCGGCGTTCACCGGCGCCGGTGAACGGCCGCGCGCGGTGAGCCTGCGAGTCCGTCAGAAGTTCCTCGTGCCGGAATTCAGGAGTTCGCTCCCGCTGGATCGCTCGGCGCGGAAGGTGTGTCGAATGCTCACGGGCCCCGACAGCCAGCGGCGGCGGAACACCCACGGCATCGATGACGTCCGCAAGTCCCTTCAAAGACCTCCCTCATGACGTCTCTTCCCTTCACCGGAACATGCGGGTCGCCCGGGTGCAGCTGCTGCTGCGGCAGCTGGGTCGGCCGGCCCTGACCTGACGCCTCCAGGATCGTCTGGGTCGCGGCGAAGTTCCGTTTCCCACACAGATCCACACACCGCTCGAAGACGGCGCAGCAGGCCTTCCCGCCATAGCCAGACATGGCCGTTACGACACGCAGGGGCGCCTCTGTCGCAGATACCGGGTCAGCGGTCCACGGCGGGCAGGTGGACCAGGCCGGTGTCGTTCATGATGCGGTCGACGGTCTCGTGGAGAGCGCTGTCGGCTCCGATGACGGTCTCGATGCCGCCGGGCAGGAGATCGCGCTCCCGGTACCATTCGCGCAGCTGGGTCTCGTTGACGTCGTCGGCGATCGGCTTGGTGGCGTGCCGGGTGAGGGTTTCGGTGAACGGCACGTCCAGGTAGTAGCCGTGGCTGGAGCCGCGGTGGTCGGCGCGCAGTCGGGCGAGCATGTCGCCGTAGCGGTCGGAGTAGAGGATGCCTTCGATCACGACGTGGAATCCGGCGTCCAGGGCGTAGCGGGCGGTCAGGTCGATCAGGCCGATGTTCGCGGCGCCGGGCCGGTCGCGTTCGCGGAGCACGACGCGGCGGAGGTTGTCCTGGGCGACCAGGGCCAGGCCGCGGCCGAACCGCTCGCGCAGACCGGCGGCAACGGACGACTTCCCTGAGGCGCTGTTGCCGCGCAGAACGACCAGCCGGGTGTCTTCGCTGCCCACCATCACGGCGGTCACGTTACCGATGGCCGAGAAGGTTCTCCGGAGCCGGCCGGCCTCCGCAGGGGCGCGGCTGTGCTAGAACGCGACAGCCGACAGGTCGCCGGCGACTTCGACGGCCTGGTACCCGTAGGTATCCGCGGCGTCGACGCGCAGCATGAGACAGAATCGATCGAGGGAGTCGATCTCCCTGGTGAGACGCTTGTAGTCGTGCTTGAGCAGGTGTACCGCCGCACGGTTGGCGATCGCCGACTGCCCCATGATCATGAGCACCGGCTGTGCGGACTGGGAAGGGGTGAACTTCGCGACCAGCGCATGGTCCGTTCGACCGTACTTGTGGAGGAAGCGCTCATCACCGACGGTGAAGTCACCACGTCGATTGACCTTCACACCGGGCAGATGCCTCGCCAGGTACTCGACGTTGCGTCGGTTCGACCCCAGGCCACCGATGCTCAGTTCGGTGCGATCCCCATTGAGCTCCGGTGCTTCTGCGGCAACGAGAGAGAACGCACACCCTGACTCCTCGGCGAGCATCGCAAGTTCGATGATCGCGTAGACGTCACCATGCTCGGTAACGGTGGGCATCTGCCAGTGGCTGTTCAGGATGATGACGCACGGTACGCCGGGCCGCAGGCCGAGGAGTGCCTGCTTCTGGTGCAGGATGCGAGCGGCGCTCACACGCTTCCAGGCCCAGACGGACCCGCCGCTGACCACGCTCGTGATCAGCCCGATCACGACATTCAGCACTGCATCCGACACGGAACCCCCGCCCTTGTCGTGGCAACACGATCTGATAGTCGGTGTGCAGCCTACTGATGATCTCCGTGCCGGGATGGTCCTTGAGCCAGGCCGCGAACGCCTCGGAGGTGGGGTCGGCAGCACGTCCACGACCGGCCTACGGTGGCCCGGGGTTGTTGAATGACGCCGGTCCTTGAAGGGACCGAGGATCGCCCTGCGGACCGTACGGCCTCGCAGGGCGATCCTCAGAAAGCGACGGGTATTCCACGGTCCCGGCCGGAGTGGCTCATTGGCCCTTCTCGGCGAAAATTTTGATCAGGCCCTGGGCTGTGTTGTCGGCGGAGTCGACCCCGGGCATCTCGTCGGTGTTGGTCTCGGCGCTGCGGCGGAACATGGCCTGCTCGTACTCCGTGAGCGCCGTCTCGATCTCGTCGGGATGCGCGGCGAGGGCCGTGCCGAGTTCGGCGCCGTCGAGCATGGCCAGGTTGGCGCCCTCGCCGTTGGGAGCCGCGAGGTGGGCGGCGTCGCCGAGCAGGGTCACCCCTGGCACCCGGTCCCACCGGTGCGCGGCCGGCAGAGCATAGAGGGGACGAAGGACCGGCGCGACGTCGCTGTCGGTGATCAGCGCGGTGAGCTCCGGCGCCCAGCCGTCGAATTCCTGCGCGATCCGTGCGGTGGCCGTGGCGGCATCGGCGAAATCGATGGCGGCGAACCAGTCCTGAGGCTTGGACAGCCCCACGTAGCCGTGCAGGGTGTCGTCCTTTTCCCGGTGAGCGAAGATCTCCCTGCCCGGCGAAGGAGCGATCAGCATCCCGCCGCCGACCGCTTTCGCGACAGCCGGGTGCCGTGTACCAGCGTCGTACAGGTAGGTCTCGACGACCGACTTCCCGATGTACTCGGGTACGGCACTCGACAGCAGCGGCCGGACCCGTGACCACGCGCCGTCCGCGCCGACCAGAAGGCTGGTGACGACGGTGCCGCCGGCGGCGAACGTGACCTCGTGGCGCCCTTCGCCGAGCGCACGGATCCGGCTGACCTTGTGCCCCCACTGCACGGTGCCTGCCGGGAGCGAGTCGAGCAGGATCTGTCGCAGGTCGCCGCGCTGCACCTCAGGGCGTCCGCCCGTGCCGTCGTCTGGTTGGTCGAACAGGACGGTCCCGTCCCGGTCGAGGACCCGCAGAGCCTGACGGCCCTCGAGAACGATGGCGTGGAACTCGTCCATCAATCCGGCTGCCTTGAGTGCGAGCTGCCCGTTGTAGTCGTGGATGTCGAGCAGTCCGCCCTGCGCGCGTGCCGAGGGGGAGGACTCCGCCTCGTAGACCGTGACCGGGATCCCGTGGACGTGCAGGACGCGGGCCAGCGTGAGTCCGCCGAGTCCGGCGCCGATGATCGTGACTGCTGTGTGCATGGTGGTTCCTTCCGGATCGGGCCGCCCGGTGAGCTCCGGCCGGCCGCCTCTGGAAAGGTGCCAGCCCCCGCCGACGAGCCACCGATATCCGACCGACAGCCCGCCGACACGGCTCCGACATGGCACCGACACCACAGATCAGCTGGTTGTCAGGCCAGACAGGTCCACCTGATGGAGCCCGCAACCAAGCGAGCGACACGTTCTGGGCCGTCATCCGCAGCGGCTGGTGGCCCGGGGCTGGTTGGTCGAAGCCGCGCACGAGGCGGCGGCTTCGCATCAGAATCAGCATGTTTCCAAAGCGTCGGCCGGCCGCCGATGATCGCCCGCTATGAGGCCATCGCATGCTCTGACGCGCCAAGATGCACCAGTGTTACGTTCCGACCGGGGATCGAACGCAGGTTGCTGGGCACGGGGGCTGGGGTGGCATTGCTGGAAGCGCTGATCACGACCGTTACTGGAGCGGCCTCGGCGACCGTCGGAGTGCTGGTAGGCGGGATCGTCACCAGACGGGGCCAGGACCATCAGTGGTCGCGGGATCAGCAGCTGGTGGCTTACCAAGAACTCCTGAGCCACTACGCCAAGTTCACCATGGTGATCAAGCGAGCACACGCCGACCGTCGCGGCTGGGACTACGACTGGGCCGAGTGGAGCGCCGTACTGACGCGGGTCAGCTTGATCGCTCCCGCAGAGGTTGCGGGAGAGGTCGACAGCTTTGGGCAGTCGGTCGACCGCTTCTTGGACCGCGTCGCGCGGGAGGTCGATCCGGTCCGTACGCCACTCGGCGAGGAGGAGTTCCGGGGGGCCAGCGCGGAGGTGGCTCAGGCGCAGGTGCGACTGGTCAATGTGATGCGGCGGTCGCTGGGAGGTGGACGGAAGGCGCTGACCTTCTGGGTCGGAGGGTCGCCCTCCGGCCCAGCAAGTGGCGGACCACTGTAGCGATCACAGCCACTCGGTGATGACGGCAATGGTGACTGTGGCCTTGTAGCGGACGGCCAGCTTGTCGTACCTCGTGGCCACCGCCCGGTGGCGCTTGAGGCGGTTCATCCCGCCCTCGACTGCGTGCCGCTCGCGGGTAGTCGGCCTTGTCGAACCTCAGCGGGCGACCGCCGCGAGCGCCTGGCTTCCTGCGGTTACAGATCTGGTCGGACTTCTCCGGAATCGTGCAGCGGATGCTGCGTCTGCGCAGGTAGCCGCGGCTGGCTCGGGAACCTCCGGCTGGAACTGGGGACTGTCGTGCCGATGGCCGGCCGTGATCAGGACGGACAGCTGCTTCTGTCGGTGCTCGACCGCCAAGTGCACCTTCGTGGTCAGTCCACCTCGTGAGTGTCCACGCTGGACGGCTTGTTGGCGTAGACACCCTTCCAGCTACCAAGACGCCCTGTTCTGTGTACGGCAGTTGCCCAATCACCCTCATCGGCGCCCCGGCGTGGCCCTCACGATGGGCACGACGGCAGCCAGTCAGCAACGGCACGGGCCGACACCGGGTCTGCATTCCTCCGGCTACCTGCTGTCCGCTGCCCTGGAGCCGGCCTCCGACTGACCCTGGCCCGCCGCGGCCACAGGTTCGCGCCCGGCGTCACCCCGAGCCGTGACCGGCTCCGGGTCTTCCCATGCCTCGGGCAGCAGCAGCACGGCCAGGTTCGCCGCTGCCACGAGCACCGCACCTGCCAGCAGTGGCGCCGAGGTGCCGACGAGGGTGGCAACCGGAACAGCCACGGCCAGGCCCAACGGGCGGGCGGCAAACGAGATCAGCGAGTCGAAGGAGCCCACCCGCCCGAGCACCTCCTGCGGGATGCGGCGTTGGATGGCGGTCTCCCACAGCGGGCTGAGCACTCCTAGGCCGAACATCGCCACGAAGTACGCAGACGCCGCCCAGGGCAGCGCCAGTTCCAGCCCGAAGGCCGCCAGTGGCAGCGCGAAGACGGCCGCGCCCACGGCCACGCCGACCAGCGGGCGGCGGATCGGCAACCGTCCTGCGGCAAAGGCACCGACCAGCATGCCGACGGTCCCCAGCTGGGCCACCAGGACCCACGCGCCGTCACCTCCCATGCTCCGGACGGCGATCAGCGGTCCCAGGGTGAGCAGGAAGCCGGCCGCCAGATGCCATACTCCATGGCCCAGCACATTGGTGAGGAACCAGCGGTGGCGCCGGGTCTCGGTCCAGCCTTCGCGCAACTGCGCCCCGAACCCCGCGTGTCCGCCGTCGGCCGGCCTGGTGGCCCGGCGGGTGTGCAGGCCGCCCAGGGTGGTCGCAGAGCCGATGAAGAGCGCTCCGGTCAGGAGCGAGGACCAGCCGGCGCCGAGCATCAGCATCATGCCGCCCGCCGTAGCGGGGCCGGCGGTCTGGGCCAGGCCGGTGGCGACGTCCAGCCGCGAGTTCAGCCGCAGCCGCTGGTCGGCGTCGACGGTCGCCGCGACCAGGGTGCGGACCGCTGGGGTGCCGAAGGCGACCGCGGCGCCGGTGACCGCGGCGAGCACGGCGAGGTCGGGCACCCGGACCAGGCCGCTGAGCAGCTCCGCGCCGATCGCGATCTGTGCCGCGCCCCTGAGCAGATCGGCAGCGAGCACGACCCGCTGGGGCGGGAAGCGGTCCGCCAGCACGCCGGCGACCGGCAGCAGCACCAGCATGGGCAGCAGTTCGCATGCCAGCACCAGGCCCAGATCCCCTGCCGAACCCGTCGAGCCTGCGGCGTGTCCTCGAAGCAGCGCGAGCGTGAGCGTGGTGGGTATCAGCGCGGTGGCCAGCGCCGCGCAGGTACGGCCGACCAGCAGTCGGCGCATGGGTTGCGTCATGCGTGGATAGTATTTCGCCAGCTAATCATTTGGCAACGAAATATAAGTTGGCGTAGCATACTGAGGGCATGGACACCGAGAGTCGGGGCCGGGAGCGGCCCGCAGAACCCGCAGAAGGGGACGACTCCGTCGACGTGCACCTTGCACGCTGGCGCGGCAAGGCCCCGTTCGACGCGCGGGTGGAGGGGATCATCACCCGCATTCAGCTCCTGGCCAAGCATGTCGGCCAAGCCAAAGACCGCGCCCTGGCCGAGGTCGGCCTGCAAGAGTTCGAGTTCGCCACGCTGCACCGGCTCGTCGCGCGCGAGGCTCCGGGGCGGGCCACCCCCTCCGAGCTGGCGGCTGAACTCATGCTGTCCCCTGCCGGCATGACAGGCCGTCTGGACACGCTGGAACAGTCAGGGCTGGTACGGCGTGTGCGCAGCAGTCAGGACCGACGCCGGGTGGACGTGGAGCTCACCGAGGCGGGGCGCGCCCGCTGGCTGGCCGCGATGGAGCTGCGCGGGCAGGCGGAGGACTCGATGGTCGCCCCGCTCGACCCGGCGGAGCAGGACGCACTGAGCGCCCTGCTCAAGCGGATGCTGATCCAGGCGGAGGCGGACAGCCGCCACCGGTGAACCCCAGGCCGCGCGTTCGCCCGGCACCCCGCAAGATCGGTTGTCAGGCCACGGATCCCAGGGTTCCTCCTGCCGGACCGGCGACATAGCGTGGCCGGCGCGCCGGGTTGAGACGGTGGGCCGCGTCGAACGCGCTCCCCTCGTACTCTTTGACCTCGGCGAAGGCGTCGTCCTGCGACCTAGCCGTCGACCTGCCCTCCTGGCCTGAGTGCGGCCGTCGCTCACCGCGCACGCGGCAGGTACGCCAGCAGCCGGCGGGCGGAGAGGGGCCCTGTGACTATGCGGTTGGCTGCCCCGTCTGCTCGGCCTCGGCGCGTAGCTTGGCAGCCCGCTCGGCCGGGTGGTAGTCCGGTCCGACGCCCTCGATCAGCAGCAGATCGCCCTCGATGTGATCGGTACGCAGCCGCAGGATGTCTCGGTAGGCGGGCGAGTCGTACCAGGCACGGGCCTCGGTCAGGCTGGGGAACTCGATCAGCACCATGGTGCCGGGCCATGTGCCCTCCACCACCTCGGCTGGCGGCCCGTGGATGAGGAAGCGGCCTGCGAAGGGGTCGAGGGTGGCCTGGATGCGCTCCAGATACTCGAAGATGTCGGCGTGATGGCGGCGGCTACGGAGATGGGCGAAGCCATAAGCGGACATGGTCGGGCTCCTTCGTTCCGTTCGTCCTAGGGCGGGGCCCCGACCAGAACGTAGACGGGGGCGAGGAAGGAGGGCGATTACCTCGCAGGTAATGGCCGCTCCCTGGGGTAAAGGCTGGCAGGTGACCGGACCGCGGGGATGCCGGGGTTCCGAGTTCGTCCAGCACCGCCCGAGGCAGCCGGCGCCACAGGCCGACCCGGTCCATACCGCGAAGCGGCGATGCGCGGTGGCGGAGGATGTGCCGAACGTCTGCGGCAGATGACGCCAGGCACAGCCGCTGGTCAGCACGTACACCACCGCAGTGAACACGGCCCGCTCGTCACGCGGAGCGGACCCGCCACCTTGCGGTTCGAGCCGTGAACGTCGGCAGTAACGGGGCGACCAGCTCCCAGAGGTCATCAGGAATCAGCCGCTTCGACAGATCAGCACCCACGGTCGGCATCACGCCGCTCGGACATCACGTCACGTGGCACAGCCTTCTATGCCTTGACCGATGCGGCCGATCTGGCGGCCTGCTCGATCTTCGCGCAGTAGGCGGCGCGGGCTTCCTCATCGATCGTCATCTCGTGTTCGGGCCGCATCCCGGTTCGGCCATCGACGCCTTCACGCAGGATGTCGGCGTGCCCGGCATGCCGGTTGGTCTCGGCGAGGACGTGAACCAGGATGGCGAACAGGTTCGCGTTGGGATAAGGATCCGGCCACCACGGCACGTGGCCGGGGGCCTCGAGGGGAAGCTCATTGATCGTCGCGTCTGAGTGTTCCCACGTGCGCCGGTAGAACTCGACGATCTGATCGCGGGTCTCGTCCGTAGTCGCCCACAGATCGCTGCCGTCATGGTCCTGCCACCGAGGCAGCGGTTCCGGGGAAGGGCGGTCGAAGACCTCGCCGAAGTACCTGGCCTCGACGCTGGCCATGTGTTTGACCAGGCCGAGGAGGTTGGTCCCGGTCGCTGTCAATGGCCGGCGGGCGTCGTATTCTGACAAGCCGTCGAGCTTCCAGAGCAGCGCCTTGCGGTCCCGCCGCAGTCTCCCGTGCAGGCTGTCCTTGGCGAATTCATCGATCATGCGGCATGAGCCTGCCATGGACTACTTGCGGCCTCAAGATCCCGTACGTGGCGCATGGTGGCTGCGGCGGCCTGCTCGGTCGACGTGCTGTCCGAGCCGAGCAGGCTGGTGTGTCCGGGGCGGTCTGCCGGGGTCTGTCCTGGCGTTGTGGTCGGACGTGGGTCAGCAGGACGTCGTCCATTCGCTGGACGCTCCCCGACCGGCAGCCGCGCTGTTGTTGGAGACTTCCTGGCCGGGCGCGAGGCAGAGAGTGACGTCGCCTGTGTAGTCGCGCCCGCTGTAGACCTTGACGTGGTCCTTGACTCCGGGGCTGGACTGGCCGTGGTTAGCCCAGGAGGCGTCCTTCTGCGACATGGCGTCTTCCCACTCTTCATCGTCGCCGCTGAAGACGAACCGTTGGCCGGTGAAGTCCGGTCCGGTCCACACGCAGAAGTTCCCGGCGGGGCAGACGGCGGCTGATGTGGCTGAGGCGGGGGCAGGGGCAGTAGCAAGAGCCCCGGCGGCAAGCAGCGCAGCGGCCAGAACGGCGGTCGGACGCTTCACAGGAGAGATCCTTCGATCGGTGTGGAGATGAAGAGGAAGGGCTGCGGCGACGGCGCGCTCGTGCAGCCGCCGCTCGGTGACCCGCCCGCCGCCTCGGCGCGGACGACTGCCAGCGAGCGGACGGATGCCCAGCCTTTCGTTGATTACTACGGCATCGACCACCGGATCCCACCGATCATCAGCGTGTCGCGCTGGGCAGTCACCGGAACGAGTGTCGGACCTCGCAGAGGGGTGACGATCTCACCCAGTGATTTCCAAGGCCCACCACGCCCGGGGGTTCGTATCAGGGCTTCACCGGCGTGCTGTTGGAACTGGTGGTTGGCGCCGCGCCTGAACGAGGAACAGGTCCGGCAACTCCTTCCTCCCGCTGTTCCCGGCGCACGCTGCGGTGGCCGGGGGAGAGGCCGAAAGCCGGAAGTCATGGACCGGATCCGCGCCGAGTCCGGCCCCCGCGCGGGTCGGCCTCGCCTGGTGGAGTCGCCGGTACCGGCCGGCAGGCGGCCGACGAAGTTGTAGCCCGTCACGGCGGGCCGGCAGGAGCCTGCGGGTGGATGGTCGGCATCCCGGGCCGGTCTGCCGGGAATTCGGGATGGTGGACTGGGAGGTGCCTGTGCTGGATGGCGAGGGGTTGGGTCTGGATGAGGTGCTGCGGGCGGCCGAGGACGGCGCGCCGGTGGAGTCGGTCGACGTCGTGGCCCGCCACCTGGAGAAGAGGTTCTCGGCGAACGAGGTGTCGTTCTGGCTCGTGGACATGATCGGGCAGGACGCCGTACGGCTGCCCAGAGCCGGCACGGCTGCGCAGGAGCGGGGCACGGCGGAGAGACTCAGGCTCGTGGGCAGCGTCTACGACCGGGTGCTGCGCTCCCAGCGCCTGCACCAGGAGCGGGACGAAGAGGGCGGCTGTCGGCTGGTGGCCCCGGTGACCAACCGCGGCGACTGTATCGGCGTCCTGGACATGGTCGTACCCGAAGCCGACGACGCGGTGCGGGAGGGGGTGACGCAGGCCGCACACGCGCTGGCGTACATCGTGGTCACCGACCGCCGCTTCACCGACCTCTACCACCGGGGCCGGCGCACCACCACGATGAGCCTGGCCGCGGAGATCCAGCACCAGTTGCTGCCGACGGCGTCCTGCTGCGAGGCCGCGCAGTTCACCCTCGTGGGTGGTCTGGTACCGGCTGACGACATCGGCGGCGACACCTACGACTACGCCCTCGACCAAGACGCCCTTTACCTGTCGATCACCGACGCGATGGGCCACGACACCGCCTCCGCGCTGCTGGCCACACTGACCGTGAACGCCCTGCGCGGCGCCCGCCGCGCAGGGCGCAGCCTTCTCGACCAGGCCCATGCCGCCCACCAGGCGATCACCAGCCACGGCCACGGCATGACCACCGGCCAACTGCTGCGCATCCAGCTGGAAACCGGCACCTGCGAACTGGTCAACGCCGGCCATCCCTGGCCGCTGCGCCTGCGCGGCAACGATGTGGAGGAGCTGACCCTCGCAGTGAACATGCCGTTCGGCGTGCCCGCCCCGGTCGCCTACCAGACTCAGCGGCTGCGTCTGGAGCCCGGCGACCGCCTGGTCCTGACCACCGACGGTATGAGGGAACGCGCAGCCGCCAGGGTCGACCTTCCCGCCCTGCTCCACGCCACCCGCGACGAACACCCCCGCGAAGTGGTGCGAACCCTGACGGGGGCGGTCCATGAGGCCTGCGCAGGATCTCTGCCTGACGATGCCACCGCGATGGTCCTCGACTGGCACGGCAGCCGTACCGGACAGCGCCCCACCAGCAGCGGCTCCAACACCATGTGAACGTGTGAACCAAGGGCTGCCCTGGGCCTCTTCGGCGTGGCCACGAGGCCGAAGATCGATACTTCCCCTCGCCTCGGGTACCCGGCGACTCATGGGATCTCCGAGCTCATCTGTACTGCTGGTGCTGTTCTTGGCCAGCGCGGCCGTGATCTGGTACGCCGGGATCAAGCTGTCGGACAACACCGACGTGCTCTCCGAACGCCTCCACCTCGGCAGTGCATTGGGCGGCTTGATCCTTCTGGCGATCGCCACGAACCTGCCCGAGCTCGCCATCACGGCCAGCGCGGCCGTGGCCGGTCAGCTCGGTGTGGCGGTGGGCAACATCCTGGGCGGAATCGCCGTCCAGACGGTGGTGCTGGTCGTCCTGGACGCGGCCGGGGGACGGCCGCGTGCCCCGCTGACCCGTATGGCCGCCAGCCTGGTCCTGGTTCTGGAGGGCGCGCTGGTCATCGCCGTGCTCGGCGTGGTGGTCATGGGCACGCAGTTGCCCGGTGGCCTGGCCTTCGCCCGGCTCAGCCCGGCAGACCTGGCCATCGCCGTGTTCTGGGTCGTCGGTCTGCTGCTGCTGGACCGGGCCGGCAAGGGGCTGCCGTGGCGCGAGGGCGGGGACGCGCCCGGCGCCCAGCCGGAGTCGCGGGGTCACTCCAAGGGCAAGAAGGAGAAGGCCGCCACCGGCAAGGGGGTGAGCACCGGGCGAGCGGTGCTGGTCTTCACCGCCGCCGCGGTGGCGACGCTGGTCGCCGGTGTGGTGATCGAGCGAAGCGGTGAGGAGTTCTTCGCCCGGCAGGGCCTGGGCGGCGTGCTCTTCGGTGCCACGGTGCTGGCCACCGCCACCTCGCTGCCGGAGATCAGCACCGGGCTGACCTCGACGAAGCTGGGCGACTACCAGCTCGCCATCAGCGACATCTTCGGCGGCAACGCCTTCCTTCCGGTGCTGTTCCTGCTCGCCACCGTGATCTCCGGCAAGCCGGTGCTTCCCGCGGCGCATCACACCGACATCTATCTCACCGCGCTCGGGATCATCCTGACCACCGTCTACATCGCCGGGCTGATCTTCCGGCCACGGCGGCAGTATCTGCGGATGGGTGTCGACAGCATCGCCGTCCTGGTCCTGTACGCCGTCGGCATCGCCGGTCTGACCACCATCGGTGGCTGACCAGACCGTGGCCGGTCGGGAACACCACCGCGCCTTGATCGCCATGGTGCAGGGCGTCGTGGAGCCGGCCGTTCCGACAGGGGTCCCGGCCGCGTCCAGCAGGACCGGGTGACGACGAGGTTGCCGAGACCGGCAGCTGCCCACGGCATCGGCAGCTTGGCTTCGGGCAGTAGTGGTCAAGTCGTCTGCCCAGGCTGCCTTTTGCCGTCGCGCCCGTCAGCAGCACGTGTCCGTGGGGCCGCTACCGGCCGGAGAGGCGACCACACCCACGCTGATCGCCCCCGCGGCCCGGGCCCGGCCTTCGGCCGAGCGCGTCAGTTCGGTGGCCACGTCCGTCCCCTCGACGACCGCCGCCGACTCCGCCGCCGCCCAGTGGAACACCCCCCGGGCCATCGTCGATGTCTCCCGCTCGGCCCGGGTCGCGTACACCTGTGCCCGGATCCCGGCCACCGCGGTGTTTTCGGGTGCCGCGAGGGCGGCCGTCTCCGCCAGGTGCGACGCGAGCCGCAGCTTTCCCTCCGCCAGGAGGCGCACCGCGCGCTCCGCCAGGACGAGCGCTCCGCCGGCCGCGTCCGCGAGCTCCGCGGCGACCGCAGCCTCCGGCGCCGGCTTGAGGTTCGCCGGATTCTGGTCGTACCAGCCGCCCCACAGCCGCCACAGGTTCCGCACGACGAACTCAGGCTCGTCGTAGGCAGGGTGCAGGTACGGCTTCGCGAGCAACTCCTCGGGCACCTTCACCCCGTGGATGACGGCGTCCAGGCGCAGCCCCGCGTTCATCAGCTCGCGGGTCTGCGCGCACAACGACTCCAGCAGGCGCGCGGTGTCGTCCAGGGCCTGCGTGACCCGGTCCGCGCCCACGATGGGGATGCCGTGCCCCGGCAGCAGCACCTCGGCGCCCAGCGCGCCCATGGCCCGCAGGGCTCGAGCCCACTCCTCCGGGTAGCGCTGCACCTTCTGCGGATTGCCGGCGTTGGGCGAGTTCCATATGAAGAGGTCACCCGTGCAGAGCGTGCGGAGTTCCGGCACCCACACATAGGTGTGGTCGTCCGTCTCCCCGCGAGCGTGGAACAGCTCGAACGTCATGTCACCGTGACGCACCGTCAGCCGGTCGCGGTAGGTCGTGTCGGGATACCGGTACGAAGTCGGCCACTCCAGACCGGGGACGCCGAACTGGCGCCGGTTGATCCAGGAGTTGTAGCCGGCGGTCGCCGCATAGCGGTCGAAGCGGTCGACGACGCCCTCGTGGGCGATCACCTCCGGACGTATCCGCTCGGCATCGAAGGGGGCGACCCCGAAGACGTGATCGACGTGGCCGTGTGTGTAGACCACGGCGCGCACCGGGTCGGGGCTGAAGGCCCGTACCGCGGTGTGCAGCTGCGTCGCGGTCCGGACGTCGCCGGAGTCGACCAGGACGAGCCCCGCTCCGGTGTCGAACACGGCCACGTTCGCGAAGGCGGGGAAGAAGCCGGTGCGTTCGCCGATCGGGATCAGCTGGTCCGAGGTGAACGTGCCGGTCAGGTGGGGCAGCAGGGTCTCCTCGCCCCGCCACACGCGGTCGGCGTAGGACAGGTAGTCCATCGGCTCGGGACCGCCGGTCGCCCTGTGCTCGGTCATACCAGCTGCTCCTTCGGTGAGGTGTGGCGCCATGCCAGGACGACAAGTCTCGGCTGCCCACGTCGGCCGCGGCACCCCTTCGCGTCACAGCCCCGAGCGGTGAGTACTGTGACCCGTCACAACCTCGCGACGTCCCGGGAGGAGCGACCGTGCACGAGATGTCCGAGGCGGCCCGTGCCCTCGCCCTGCGCTGCGAGCCCAGGGTCAACGAGCTCGCCCGCCGGATGACCCGTGACTCCTTCGAAACGCTCCCCGGGTACGCGGAGCTGCCCGCCGAGATGAAGGACCTGGAGATCGCGGCGACCATACGGCACGGCGTCCGGCTCTTCCTGCGCCGCGTCCTGGAGCCGGACACGGCGGCGACCCGCGACCACGGGCTGTTCCTCGAGCGCGCCGCCCAGCGCGCCGAGGAGGGCATGCCGCTCCACCTGCTTCTGCGCACCCACGCGCTCGGCGTGTACGTGCTGTGGCAGGCGCTGCGGGAAGCGGCGGGCCCCGGGGACGAGGCCGCCCTCGTGGAACTCACCGACGTGCTGCTCGGCTCCCACCACGTCCTCGTGGGCGCCGTCGCCGAGACATATCTCGACGAGCGCTCCGCGATCGACGCCGAGCGGCACGCTCACCGCCGCTCGCTGGTGCGCGGCCTCCTCGACGGGACGCTGCCTCCCAGCCACGTCCTGATCGAACAGCTCGGCCTCGACGGCCCGTGCCTCGTCCTCGCGGTCGGTGGGATCACCGCGCCCACGGCAGGGCCGGGCGAAGGCGCGGTCGCCGTCCGCCGCCGGCTGCGCCGACTCCAGACTGCGCTTGACCAGGCCTTCGGGGGCGAGGTGCCCGCCCTCCTCGACGCCGGGGCGGACAGCGGCCGTGCGATCGTGCCGGGGGCGGTGGAGCTGCCGGAGGACCTGGTCCGGCGGCTGGCCAGGGCAGCGGGCGGCCCGTTGCGACTCGCCGTCGCACCGGCCCCGACCCCCGCCGACGTGCCTGGGGCGGCCCGCACCGCCGGGGAGATCCTGCGTGTGGCGCGGGCCTGCGGTCTGCCTCCGGGACTGCACCGGCTGGACGACGTGCTCCTGGAGTACCACTTGTCCCGGCCCGGCGAGAGCGGCCGCCGGATCGCCGCGCTCCTCGACCCGGTCGCGGACCGCCCCGAACTGCTGGAGACCCTCCGCGTCCACCTGGCCCACGGCCAGGACCGCCGGGCCACGGCCGTCGTCCTCGGGCTGCACCCCAACACGGTCGACAACCGCCTCGCCAGGACCACGGAGCGCACCGGCATCGACCTCACCACCCCGAAGGGGACGGCCACCGCCATTGCCGCGCTGCTGCTGCGGGAGACCGGTCTCTGAGGTCTCGGGGGCAGAGACACAGGCGTGGCGACGCCGGTTCGGTGCCACGCCGGCCGGGGTCACGACGGCGAGGTGACGAGCTGGTCGGCGAGGCGGTGGGCCTGGGACAGCAGGGCGCCGTAGGTGGCGACTTCGTCGGGGTCGTTCGGTCCGGAGTGGGTCACGTGGCGGCGCAGCGCGTCGAGCGTCGTGTGCAGCTCGGCGACGGCCTCACGCAGCTCGCGGTCGCTTCGATGGCCGAAGCGGCAGTGGCTGTAGAGGTGGAGGGCGTGAGCGGTCCGGCGCAGGAAGTCGGCGTAGTGGCGGGCGAGGGTGGGGCGGGGCCGGGCGGCGGGGCGGTCTTCGGCGGTGGCCTCCAGCACGGTACGGGTGACACCGGTGGTGTGGACCGCGGCGTATTCCAGGACGAGCACCACGTCGCCGTAGTCCTCGCCGGGAGCGGACTTGACGCCGATGCGGCGGCGGCGGAGGTTGATGCGCTGGCTCTCCCGGCTGTGGCCAAGGGTGGTACGGGCCTGTTCGACCAGGCGTTGCAGCCGCAGGGCGCGCTCGTGCCAGGTGCCGGCCTCGTCGGCGTTCCACCGTTGCTCGGCCAGGCCTTCGGCCACCGCCTGAAGGATGTCGTGTGCCTCGCGGGTGGCGTCCTGCAAGGCGGCCCGGGCGTCCCCCAGGTAGAGCGGGGGACGGATCAGCGCGTTGACGGTGATGCCGACGACGGCACCGAAGGCGGACTCGGTGATGCGGGCGGTGGCGGTCGCGATGCTGACGGAACCGCTGGTGAGCACGAACAGAGCGCCGGTGGCCGCGTAGATGCCCTGGCTGCCAAGGCGCTGCCACTGGCCCAGCAGCACCACCGTGGGCAGTACCAGGGCCATCGTCAGCATCGTGTTGTGCAGCAGCAGCGCGGCCGCGGTGGCCACGATGGTGCCCGTGGCGATCGAGGCCAGCTGCTGTAGTCCATGCGCGACGGACCGGAAGACGGTCGACTCCACCAGCGCGATCGCCACCCAGGGTGCGACGAAGGCCATGGGGGCCTTGAGCCACCAGCCTGCCAGCGCCCAGGCGATCCACGCGGCCAGCGCCGCCTTTCCCGCCTGCACGGCCAGGTCCCGCTCGCGGCACGGCCCCGCGCACGCCCGCCTCACCGCCTGCCCCGGGCGCCGTACGCCATGCACCACTGCTCGTATCACCTGCATGCCAGTGCAGGTGCCACCGGTCGGGGGTACCTATGCCGATGCGGGGCGGATCAGGAAGGCCGCCGGGGCGGCGGGCGGCCTCGTCACAGCGAGCCGTTGCGACGGAACGTTCGCTGCCGCCGCCCGCCGCCGAGTGCCATGACGGCGAGCGCGCAGGGGTAGCCGTGGCGCCAGTCCAGTCGGTGGTCGGGCCCTCCTGTTTCTTCGCGGGCCCGACCGCAGTGGGCGCGGGGCTCGCTAGGCGTGCCGGGCGTGGCGGGCCGTATGCGCTGGGGCGGTGGTGGCGTGCAGCCGCCAGGCCGTACCCAGTACCAGCGCGCCGGAGATCAGCGCGTAGAGCCCGATGATCTGTGCAACGGTGATCGCGCCCACGTCCGGCCGGGCCCAGATCAGCACCCCGGCGATCACGGAGGCGGCACCGGCCAGGAACAGCAACCACTCATGGTGCAGCTCCCGGCGGAAGTGCACCGCTGCCCAGATCTCGGCGATGCCGGTGATCACGGCCCAGGCGCCGACGAGGGCGACCAGGGCCAGCGCGGTCAGTCCGGGCCAGGCGATAGTGATCACGCCGGCCGCGATGCTCAGGACACCGCCGACCGCATGCGCCAGGCGGTGGAGTTTGTCCCCTTCCTTGCGCAAGGCGCTCACCAGCAGCGTCACGCCGTCGACGAGCGCGTAGGCGCCGAACAGCAGCGCCAGCGCCAGCACCGTCACCCCCGGCCACACCAGTGCGGCGATCCCGAACAACAAGGCCGCCGTACCCCGCAGTACCAGCATCCACATCAGCTGCTGACGCACTCGCTCATCCCTTCGCTCGGTCGAACCGTTCCGTCACGCGTACCCCGACTTCTGGCCCCTACCGGCGAGGGTTGAGGCCGGGGAGGTGCGGGTACCCAGCGCGGCGCGCATCGTTCGTGCCGATCGACGGGGCGTGACCGAAGGCATGGACACCCGCAGGCGCCGTGACGCGACCGGTGGCCGGGCCGGGCTCAGGAACCGCCGCGCTCCCGGGGGATCTTCTGCCCGGCCTCGATCGCCACCGGCAGCCGGTTCTCGGCCGGGGGGAGCGGGCAGGTGGCCAGGTCGGTGTAGGCGCACGGCAGGTTCGAGGCCCGGTTGAAGTCCAGGACGACCGTGCCGTCGGCGGCGGGCGGTTCCACGGTCAGGGCCCGGTTGGCCGCGTACGTGGTGACGCCGGAGGTCGCGTCGGTGAACAGCACCAGGAGCCGGCCCTCACCGGAGCCCGGGAACGCCGTCAGCGACAACTGCCGTCCGTCCAGCTCGAACTCGATCCTGCCCGGTGCGTCGTAGACGTGCTCCAGCCCTTCGACCGCAGCGCCGACGGTGGTCGGCCGCGGTGTGTCGAAGGGGACGTAGCGGCCGGTGACCGCCCAGCGAGGGTCGGGGGCGTAGGCGGGG
Organism: Streptomyces sp. NPDC127190; assembly: GCF_042672505.1. Lineage (NCBI taxonomy): Bacteria > Bacillati > Actinomycetota > Actinomycetes > Kitasatosporales > Streptomycetaceae > Streptomyces > Streptomyces sp. NPDC127190. The sequence continues at coordinate 36,567 of NZ_JBHXVE010000029.1, read as the reverse complement.
GTTCCGGTGAAGCCTGTGCGCAGCGGTGCGTCCGGGTGTCGGGGGCGCACGATGTCCTGTCCGCCGCGCCGGGCGACCTCGATCACGGCGTCTCCCCAGACGGCGTTGACGCCGCCGCGCTCGGGGATCACACCGAAGCGGTGCTCGCCGTGCACCGGGGTTCCGTCGACGACCAGTTCCTCGCCGTCGTCCAGGGATACGACGACCCCCTCGGGGCCGGTGTGCCAGGCGCCGGGCGCGTCCGGGAACCGCTGCGGCCGGTCGTCGAGCCAGTGCAGGCCGGTGACCGCCAGGAAGCCGTGCGGGTCGGCGAGGCGGGCCTCCTGGGCGCGATACCACTCCAGCCATGTCTCGGTGAAGACATGGAGGTCCGTGGGGGTGGCCTCGGTGGTCATGGGTGGTCTCCTTCGTGGCGGGCTGTGCTTCGGTGCAGTGCAGGGGCGTCAGTCGTGTCGGGGTGCGTTCTTCGAGGCGGCTGTCGGGTGCGCGGGGACAGACAGGCCTGCTCAGCGGGCCAGTTGGCCGAGAAACCGCCAGGTGCGTCGGCGGTCCGCCTCTCCGGCGATCTCGGTGAACGAGAACACGACCTCCGTGGCGCCGGCGTCGCGGTAGCGCCGTACCTCGGCCTCGACGGTCTTCTCGTCACCGATCACCGCCAGGTCGGCGGCCCGCCGCCCGCCCGACAGCTCGATGGCGCGTGCGTAGGACGGGAACTGCTCGTAGAACGCGAGCTTCTCGGTGGTCCTGGCCCGCACCGCGTCCACGTCGTCCGTGACGACACCGGGCACCAGCGCCACGACCCGGGGCGCCGGGCGGCCCGCGGCCTCGGCGGCCGCGTGCAGGGCGGGCGCGATGTGGTCCGCCAGGGCGCGCGGTCCCGCCAGGTAGGGCAGGATCCCGTCCGCCAGCTCGCCGCTGACCCGCAGCGCCTGCGGCCCCATCGCGGCGACCAGCAGGGGCACACCGCTCTCCGCGCCCGGGACCCGTGCGGGGGTCGGGGTGGTGGCCGTCAGCAGCTCGCCGTGGAAGTTTGCCGTGCCGGTCTCGGTCAACTGCCGCAGGACGGTGAGGAATTCACGAAGCCGGGCGATGGGCCGTTCGTAGGGCAGGCCGAAGCTGGTCTCCGTCAGCAGCTTCGTGCCCAGGGCCAGCCCGAGGTGGTAGCGGCCGTGGGTTGCGGCCTGGGCGGTCTGGGCCTGGCTGGAGACCAGCAGCGGGTGCCGGCCGAAGACGGGGATCGCCGAGGTGCCGACCTGTAGCCCGGGCACTTCGCGTCCGACGAGGGCCGCGAGCTGGGGTGAGTCCGCGCCGAGGGTCTGCCCGAACCAGGCCGACGTGAGCCCGAACTCCGCCGCTTCCCGGGCCAGTTGAACGGTGGCGTCGATCTGGTTGGGCGCGTCGGCCGCGTTGAGCGCTACTCCAACAGTCATGTCAGTCCAGAACGGGCGCCGGACGCAGCCGCATTCCGGTCCGCGTGTGACAGTTTCTTGTCGACCATGTGTCGTGCTCCTGTGCCGAGGGGCGCGCGCAGGCCGAGGTGGTCGTGCCGGTGGGTGCCGGTGTACTCGGTGCGGTAGACCCGCGTTCCTGTGGCTCCGGGACGACCCGGGGCACACACGAGGACTCGCGGCGACAGGGCCACGAGAGGACGGCCGGCGGGTCGGCCGCCGGTGTCAGATGTGTGCGGAAGGACAGACCGCGGAGGAGGTACGGCAGAAGTCGACATGCCGCCGGGTGATGAGCCGCGCACCGGTGCACGCACCGCGCGGTACCGCGCCCTGTACGTGCATCAAAGCCTCCGGATGTCAGGGATCTCCCTTTCAACGTACGTCGCCTGCCCCGGCGAGTGTCAAGGTCGGACACAGCGGAGTCACCTCTCCGGCCGGGATGTGTGCGGCACCGCGTGTCCGCAATGCAAGACCCGTCCGGGCAGGCATTGACCGACCAGGTGGGCTTCTGCTGAACTCCCCTGCCATGAACCCGCGCGTGGACCTCACCCGGCGGCGCCACATCGATCTGGCGCACGTCTCCAGCGCGTTTTGTTGTCGCTGACCCGGCGAGTGGTCGCCGGCAGCGGCGCGGGCGCGTAGTCGGCGCGCCGCGGCCCGAGGCGGGTGAATCCGCCTCTCCCGCGTTGCCTTCCCACGGGACCGGCCCAGCCGTCCGCTGGTAGCTCTTCGCGCCGTACGAGCGGGGAGGCCGTCCGCGTACGCCGGCCCGGTCGCCGGGACAGCGGCCTTAGCGGTCCCGCGACCACCCACACCTTCCTGACCGGCCCGGACGACTCCGCGTGCCGGTCGATCAGCCCTGCGCACCGTCAGCGCTCACCAAGACGTCCGGCACACCGTGGTGTGCCCGTCCGACCGAGAGGGACCTCTCATGTCTGTGTCCATCCGCAAGCTCACCGGCCGTATCGGCGCAGTCGTGGAGGGCGTCGACCTCACGGCGTCGCCGGACTTCGCGACGATCACCACGCTCCGAGACGCCCTCAACGAGCACAAGGCGATCGTGTTCGACGACGTGCGCCTCGACAACGCCGGCCAGGAACGCGTGGCCGGCTGGTTCGGCGAGCTGACGACCGCTCATCCCAACGTGCCCGCCGCGGACGGCACGACCAACGTGCTCGCCGTCGACAGCGCGACCTCCAAGGCCAACGAATGGCACACGGACGTCACCTTCGTCGTCAACCCGCCGCAGCTCACCACACTGCGGTCCGTGGTGGTCCCGCCGTACGGCGGCGAGACGCTCATCGCCAACGCCGCCGCGGCCTACCGCGATCTGCCCGAGGCGCTGCGCACCCTGGCGGACTCGCTGCGCGTCGTGCACACCAACCAGTACGACTACGCGCGCCCCCCGTCCGCGACCGCCGAACAACAGGAGTACGACCGCGTCTTCGTCTCGACGCCGTACGAGGCGGAGCACCCGGTCGTACGGGTGCATCCCCTGACGGGCGAACGCGGCCTGTTCATCGGCGGGTTCGCCAAGCGGATCGTCGGCCTGTCGAGCGGCGAGTCGGCCGATCTGCTGCGCGTCCTTCAGTCGTACGTGACGCGGCCGGAGAACATCCTGCGCTGGAGGTGGTCCCCGAACCAGCTGCTGATCTTCGACAACCGCATCACCCAGCACTACGGGGTCGACAACTACGACGACCATCCGCGCCGCCTCAACCGGGTGACGGTCGCCGGTGAGGTGCCGACCGGTGTCGACGGCCGCCGCAGCGAGCAGCTCGTCGGCGACTCCTCGCACTACAGCGGTGTGCTGGCGGTGGCGGCATGACCGAGCTGGGCCTGAAGGCGCCGGCCGCCACCGAGCGCCCGGCCGCCGGGGCGACGAGCGCGCGGTCACGGGAGGTGTTCCTGCCGCGCGGCGCCCGCCGCCGGACGCCGTTCAGCAGACTGCGCGAGCGCCTGCGCTGGCCTCTGGGCATCTACACGACCCCGGTCGCGGTCCTCGTCGCCTGGGAGGTACTCGCCCGGGCCGGGGTGGTGTCGAAGACGTACGCTCCTGCGCCGACCTCGGTCGTGCGGTCGGCCGTCGACCTGTGGCAGCAGGGCGTTCTCGGACCCGACCTGGTCATCTCGCTCCAGCGGGCCGGTATCGGTCTCGCCATCGGCCTGACGGCGGGCATCGTCACCGGCGTGCTCGGCGGCCTGCTGCGCAGCGGCGAGTACCTGTTCAACGGGCTCGTGCAGGTGCTCAACACGATCCCCCTCCTCGCCGTGCTGCCGCTGATGATCGTGTGGTTCGGCATCGACGAACTCACCAAGGTGCTGCTGATCTCCTTCGGCGCCGGCGTGCCGATGTACCTCAACCTGTTCGCCGCCATCCGGGGCGTCGACCAGCGGCTCATCGAGATGGCACGCACGACGGGAGCGGGCACCTGGCGCCTGGTGACGCGGGTGCTGGTGCCCGGCGCCCTGCCGGGGTTCCTGGTCGGCCTGCGGTTCTCCCTCGCGTACAGCGTCCTGGGCCTCGTCGCGGCGGAGACGGTCAACGCCGACCAGGGACTCGGCTTCCTCATCACCCAGGGACAGACGTATTTGCAGACCAACCAGGTCTTCGTGGGGCTGGTGATCTACTCGCTCCTCGGACTGCTCGCCGACCAGTTCGTACGGGCTCTGGAGCGGGTGCTGCTGCGGTGGCGCCCCGGTTATGAGGCGTCATGAGCAGCACGACCGCAACGGAGTTCCGCCGGCGGACCGGAGTCGTCGTCGAGCAGGTGGTCCGCCGCTTCGGCGACCGGACGGTGCTCGACGGCCTCGATCTCACCATCGCCGACGGGGAGTTGGTGATCCTGCTCGGCCCCTCGGGCTGCGGCAAGAGCACCCTGCTGCGTCTGCTCGCCGGACTCGACCGGCCCGACGGCGGGCGGGTGGAGGTCCCGGCCCGGCGCGCGATCGTCTTCCAGGCCGACCGGCTGCTGCCGTGGCAGCGGGTGCTGCGCAACGTCACGCTCGGCCTGCACGGGCCCGACGCCGAACAGCGGGCCCGCGACGTGCTCGCCGAGGTCGGACTCGCGGGCCGCGAGAAGGCGTGGCCGAAGGAACTCTCCGGCGGCGAGGCCGGGCGGGTCTCCCTCGCCCGGGCATTGGTCTCGGAGCCCGAACTCGTCCTGCTCGACGAACCGTTCGCGGCGCTCGACGCCATCACCAGGCTGCGCATGCACGACCTCGTCCGCGCGCTGCGCACCAGGCACCAGGCCGCCATGCTGCTCGTCACCCACGACGTCGACGAGGCCATCGCCCTGGCGGACCGCATCGTCGTCATGAGCAACGGCCGCATCGGCACCTCGCACGAGGTCCGGCTCCCCGCCGCCGACCGCGAAGCGAGCGTCGCCCGCGAGGAGCTCCGCGCCCGGCTCCTGGAAGACCTCGGCCTCGCCGGCCGCCACTGACCTCAGCGAACACCCTCACCCGGCACAGAAAGAACGACGACCATGCGCAGAAGAACCACCGGACTCATCGCCATCCTCGGCTCGCTCACCCTGGCGGGCACCCTCGTCGCGTGCGGATCGCCGTCGTCGGACACGCCCGCGCCGCTGAGCAACGCCGCCGACGCACGCGATGCCAAGCACCCCGAGTGGAGCAAGTACACCTTCACCATCGGCGACAACGGCGGTGACGGCAGCCAGGAACTGGCCAAGGTCACCGGCGTGTTCGACAACGCCCCCTACAAGGTGAAGTTCGCCCGCTTCACCTACGGCCCGCCGCTCATCCAGGCCGCCGCCTCCGGCGACATCGACCTCGGCAGCGTCGGCGACGTACCGCCGATCACCGGTGCCGCGAAGGAGTACGGCTTCAAGATCGTCGCCGTGAACCGCTCGCTCACGCCCGACCAGGCGGTGGAGAACATCATCGTGCCCAAGGGCTCCGAGCTGAGGACGGCCGCGGACCTCAAGGGCAAGAAGATCGCCGTCCCGCAAGGCAGTTCGGCCCACGGTCTGGCCCTCAACGCCCTGAAGAGCGTCGGTCTCACCCCCAAGGACGTGAAGCTGGTCTTCCTCGACCCGGCGGCCGGCGCGACCGCGTTCAACACCGGCAAGGTGGACGCCTGGTCGATCTGGAACCCGCAGTCCGCGATCGCGGTCAAGAACGGTGCCCGGATCCTGGTGAAGGGGCTCCCGCCGATCGACCAGACGAGCAGCTACTACGTCGCCAGTGACTCCTCGCTGAAGGACGAGGCCAAGCGTGCGGCCCTCACGGACGTCCTGAAGAGGCTGTCGCGGGAGTTCGCCTGGGGCGTCAAGAACCCGGAGAAGTACGCGCAGGCGCTGGCGAAGGAGCAGGGCATCCCGCTCGCCGACGCCAAGGCCTCCCTGGCCGCCTACTCGAACCGGGTCACCCCGGTGGAGCAGCCGGACATCGCACTGGAGCAGCATCTCGCCGACGCCTTCCTGGACGCGGGCCAGATCACCAAGAAGGTCGACGTCGAGTTGATCACCGACAACCTTCTCCCCGCCGGTTACGACAGCTCCAAGCTCAAGGTCACCTCATGAGCGCACCGGCGAGTGCCCACGCCTGACCCCCTCCCGGAGCGACCGCACCCGACCGGGCGGCCACGGCGGGCGTGCCGCCGTCCATCGGGATGTCCGCCATGCGGGACGGACCCCTTGACGTCCGTGGCCGGTGCATCGACACTCGGTAAGGAATCCTAGCGAACAGGTAGGGAAACATGAGGCGCCTTGCTCCGGTCACCGTCCGAGTGAGCCGTTCGCCTCTGCTGACTTCCCGACGTCACATCGACCTGCTCCGCGTGTGCAGCGCGCTCGGCCGCATGGGCTGACCTGCGCAGCTACCACGCCGACGCCCCCCCACGGCACATCGTGCCGTTCGGCGTGCCCAGGTGAGCCCCGCTCAGGTTTCCGTCGTCGCATCCCCGTAGCCCCAGCGGGCCCGGCACCGAGTGCCGGGCCCGCCCTCCGGGCGAAGGAGGGGGATCCGGCCACGGGGCCCGGCCCGATGTCGCATCCGCCGCGCGGACGTCCGCGCCCGCTTTCGGGGAGAGTCATGACCGTCACCACGCCGGCCGCCCACGTTTCCGTCCGCCCCGCGCCCGCCTTCCTCGGCCGCATCGGCAGGGACGCACGCAGCGGCCACTACCCGGTGCCAGGCCGCTACCGGCTCCATCTGTCGACCGCGTGTCCCGACGGCCTGCGCATCGCCGTCACCCACACCCTGCTCGGCCTGGACGACATCTGTCCGGTCACCTTCCTGCCCGCCGTCCCCGACTGTCCCGAGGGCGGCTACTCGGCCCTGCGTCCGCTGTACGAGGCGAGCGCGCACCGCTACTCCGGTCCGGCCGCGGCGCCGGTGCTCAGTGACGGCTGGTCCGGGCGGATCGTCAGCACCCACGACCGGGACATCATGCGCGACCTCGCCCACCGCTTCGACACCTGCGCCCCCTCGCTCTACCCGTGCGGCGCGGAGTCGGAGATCGAGGCCGTGGAGCAGATGTGCAGGGAGGGAATCGAGGGGGCGGCGCAGCGGGCCGGAGCCGTGGGAGCGGACGCGGCGGAACGTGACATGGCACTGGCCACACTGCTGGAGACACTCGGCGCCCTGGACCGCTGGCTGGTCGGCCGCCCCTACCTGATCCGCGACGAAGTCACCGCGGCCGACGTCGAGTTGTGGGTCGCCCTGGTCCGGCTCGACACCGTGCACCGGCACCATCTCGACGCCGCCGCGGTCCAGCGCATCGCCGGCCACCCGGCGCTGTGGTCCTACGCCCGCCGTGTGACCGCCCACCCGGCCTTCGGTGCCCATCTCGACCTCGACGGGATCGACCGCCGCCACCACGCCCGGTGCCGCGGGCTGGAGGCCGCCGGATCGGCCGTCCAGATCCTCGACTGGGCGGCACACTCGGCCCGTTAGCCGTTCCACCTGGTGGAAGGGCGTTGACATACGTTCGGGCCATTGTCTTAACTACGGCCCAGAACGGTCACGAGTGTCAGCGACAAGCCCTGGCTGGCTGACCGGCAACCCTCGCACCGCGGTGGGGTGCCCCAGGTGACGACCCGGCCGATGACACATCGGTAAGCGCGAGGCCCACAGGGCCGGAACAGTGACGGTGACGCCATGTACGCAGCTCCCAGAACGGCCGCACGCCGTTCCCCGGGCTGCGTACGGACGTACACGAGTCTGCTCGTCGCCGACCGCGCCGTCGATCTGCTCCGCGTCAACAGCGCACTGTGTACCGCACCGGGCCGTGCCCGCTGTCGGGGCTGACACCTCCCCCCAGCCCCCGCACTCCCTGACCGACACCGCCCGCGCGGTGTGCCGTCGCCCTTCCCACTCCCGGTCTCCCGCCGACCCGTGCGTCCCCGCACACCGGCGTGGTGCCGGGGTGTTCCCACCCAGCCGGAGCCCACCATGAGCGAACCCCCTGGCGCCACCGTCACGTTGCCCGAGGCGCCTACCGCCACCGAACCGCCCAAGGCCCTCACCGCCCAGCGCGTGCTGCCGTTGCGCCGGCCGGGACGCTGGATCGCCACCGCGGTCGTCCTGGTCCTGGTCGCCCAGTTCGCACACGGGCTGGTGACCAACCCCTTCTACCAGTGGGACCGCTGGAGCTACTGGTTCCTGCGGCCGACCATCCTCGACGGCCTGCTCATCACCCTCGAAGTCACCGCCTACAGCGCCGTGCTGGGCCTCGTCGGCGGTGTCCTGCTCGCCCTGGCCCGGCTGTCGAAGAGCCCGGTGCTGCGCGCGGTCAGCTGGACCTACGTCTGGGCGTTCCGCTCCATCCCGCTCATCGTGGTCCTGATCTTCCTCTACAACTTCAGCGCCCTGTACAAGACGTTGAGCGTCGGCATCCCCTTCGGGCCGGCCTTCTTCTCCTTCGACGAGTCGAAGCTCGCCACCGACATGGTCGTCGCCGTCGTCGGCCTCAGCCTCAACGAGGCCGCCTACGCGGCCGAGGTGGTGCGCGGCGGCATCCTCTCCGTCGACCAGGGCCAGCACGAGGCGGCCGCCGCCCTCGGCCTGCCCAAGGGCTACCAGTTCCGCAGAGTCGTCCTTCCGCAGGCGCTGCGCTCCATCATCCCCAACTACGTCAACCAGCTCATCGGCCTGATCAAGGGCACCTCGCTGGTCTTCTACGTCTCCCTGCTGGACCTGTTCGGCTCCGCGCAGACCATGGGCTCCACCTACCCCGGCGACATCGTGCCGCTGCTGCTGGTCGTCACCGCCTGGTACCTGATCCTGACCAGCGTCGTCTCCGTCATCCAGTTCTACGTCGAGCGGTACTACGCCCGCGGCGCCACCCGCAGCCTGCCGCCCACGCCCCTCCAGAAGCTCCGCACCGGTCTCACCGAGCTGCGGGCCCGCATCCGCCGGGAGGCCGCCGTATGACCGCCAAGACCGCCGACACCCTGGCGGACGTCGAAGCCGCCACCGTCGAGGTCCACGACGTGCACAAGTGGTACGGGACCCACCGCGTCCTGGACGGCGTCGACCTGACGGTCCGTCCGGGGGAGGTCACCGTGATCCTCGGCCCCTCCGGCTCCGGCAAGTCCACCCTGCTGCGGGTCATCAACCACCTGGAGAAGCCCGAGATCGGCCACGTCAGCATCAACGGCGAGCTGATCGGCGTGAAGCGGCAGGGCGACCGGCTCAAGGAGCTGAGCGAGCGGGCCATCCTCACCCAGCGCGGACGGATCGGGTTCGTCTTCCAGAACTTCAACCTCTTCCCGCACCTGACCGTCCTGGACAACGTGGCCGCGGCCCCCGTCGCCACCGGCCGGCTCGGCAGGGCCGAAGCCCAGGAACTGGCCCGCGACCTCCTCGGCCGGGTCGGCCTCGCCGACAAGACCGGCGCCTACCCGCGCCAGCTCTCCGGCGGCCAGCAGCAGCGCGTCGCCATCGCCCGCGCCCTGGCGCTGCGCCCCGGCGTCATCCTCTTCGACGAGCCCACCTCCGCCCTGGACCCCGAACTGGTCGGCGAAGTCCTCGCCGTCATCCGGGACCTGGCCTCCAGCGGCACCACCCTCGTCATCGTCACCCACGAGATCGGCTTCGCCCGCGAGATCGCCGACCGGGTCGTCTTCATCGACGGCGGCAAGATCGTCGAGCAGGGGCCGCCCTCCGAGGTCCTCGACACACCACGGCACGAGCGGACCAGGGACTTCCTCAGCAAGGTCCTGTGACCCGCCGCCCCCACGACCTCCCCCCACGCCACCACCCTCATCACCGCCCCTGAGCGACAAGGAACGGCCATGCGCACCCATGTCACCCGACGCAGCCTGATACGCGGCATCACCGCGGCGACCGCCGTCGCCTCCCTGGCCACCGGGCTCGCCGCCTGCGGTGGCAACAGCGACGCGGCCACCACCGACACCGCCGCCCGGTCCGGCGAGGTCGTCATCGGCCAGGCCTCCAACGGCGCCGCCCAGCAGACCACCATCAAGGTCTCCGAGGTCAAGTCCATCAGCGCCGAACTGCCCGCCGCCCTCAGGAAGAGCGGCAAGCTGGAGATCGGCATCGGCGCCCTGCCCGCCGGCTTCCCGCCGCTCGCCTACGTGGGCAGCGACCAGAAGACCCTCACCGGCGCGGAGCCCGACTTCGGCCGCCTGGTCGCCGCGGTCCTCGGCCTCAAGCCCGAGGTGAAGAACTCCACGTGGGAGAACCTCTTCGTCGGCATCGACAGCGGCAAGGTCGACGTGGCCTTCTCCAACGTCACCGACACCGAAGAACGCAAGAAGAAGTACGAGTTCGCCTCCTACCGGCAGGACAACCTCGCCTTCACCGTGCCGAAGAAGAGCACCTGGAACTTCGGCGGCACCTACGAGAACCTCGCCGGCAAGACCGTCTCCGTGAGCGCGGGGACCAACCAGGAGAAGATCCTCCTGGAGTGGAAGGCGAAGCTCGCCAAGGAGGGCAAGAAGCTCACCGTCAAGTACTTCCAGGACAGCAACAGCGTCTACCTGGCCCTGTCCAGCGGCAAGATCGACGCGTACTTCGGCCCCAACCCCGGCATCGCCTACCACAACAGGCAGACCGCGAACACGCCCAACGCCACCCGCACCGCGGGCACCTACTCGGGCGCCGGAGCGAGCCTCCAGGGCCTGATCGCGGCCACCGCCAAGAAGGACAGCGGCCTGGCCAAGCCGCTCGCCGACGCCATCAACCACCTGATCAAGAACGGTCAGTACGCCGAGTGGCTCAAGGCCTACAACCTCTCCAACGAGGCCGTCGCCACGTCCCAGGTCAACCCGCCCGGACTCCCGCTCGACAACTCCTGACCACCGCGCACCGGGGACCCCACCACCCACCTCGCGGTGGGGTCCCCGGCACGCCGGACACCCCGAGCCGTACCCCGGAGACCGCCACGCCATGTCCGTCACCACCGTCGACGCCACGTCCTCGCACGTCCTGGACAACCCCGCCTGGGGCGCCCTCACCGGACCCCACGCCCACTTCGCCGAACGCATCGGCCACGCCGCCCGCTACCACCAGGACGTGTCCCCCTTCCACGCCCTCTCCGACGAGGACGACCCGCGCGCCTGGGCCGACCTGGCCCGCCTCGTCGGCCCCGGCGGCACCGCCGCGGTACGAGGTGTCACCGAGGCGCCGGACGGCTGGGAGGTCGTCAGCCTCGGACAGGGCGTCCAGCTCGTGGACACCTCCCTGCGCGCCGAGCCCGACCCCGAGGCCGTACGCCTCGGCCCCGACGACGTACCCCAGATCCTCGACCTGGTCGCCCGCACCGAACCCGGCCCCTACCGGCGCCGTACCGTCGAGATGGGCACCTACCTCGGCATCCGCCACCGCGGCCGGCTGATCGCCCTGGCCGGCGAGCGGCTGCGCCCGCCCGGCTGGACGGAGATCAGCGCCGTGTGCACCGACCCCGACCACCGGGGCCGGGGGCTGGCCACCCGTCTGGTCCGTGCCGTCGCCGCAGGCATCAAGGAGCGCGGGGAACAGCCCTTCCTGCACGCCGCGGCCACCAACGCGAACGCGATCCGGCTGTACGAGTCGATCGGCTTCACCCTGCGCAGCCGCACGGTCTTCTCGCTCGTCCGGCACATCGGGGCCGCCGCGCCGGAAGAAACGGCATAGCCGTGGCGTTGTCCTTGTCGAGGGTGAGTGCGCGGCCCACGTCGACGGAGGTGCGGGACATGACACGTGTACTGCGTGCCGTCTTCCTGCACTCCCGGCCCCACATCGACCTCCAGCGCGTGGCCGGCTCCCTCTGTAGCTCCTGACCCCGTTTCCCCAGCCGCCGTGCGCCCAGACCTCCGCGGGCCGGCGATCTCGTACGGACCTCCAGGAAGGCACTCTCGTGTCCTCAACTCCCGTTTCTCCTCTGCGCCTTGCCGTCGCCCTCGACGGAACCGGCTGGCACCCCGCCTCCTGGCGCGAGCAAGTCGCCCGCCCCCGCGACCTGTTCACCGCCGGACACTGGGCGGACCTCGTCGCCGAGGCCGAGCGCGGACTGCTCGACTTCGTCACCTTCGAGGACGGCCTCGGCCTGCAGTCCTCCCACTACCGCGAACTCGACGGCCGCACCGACCAGGTCCGCGGCCGGCTGGACGCCGTACTGACCGCCGCCCGGATCGCACCCCTGACCCGGCACATCGGCCTGGTGCCGACCGTGATCGCCACCCACACCGAGCCGTTCCACATCTCCAAGGCGATCGCCACCCTCGACTACGTGAGCACCGGCCGCGCGGGCCTGCGCGTCCAGGTCTCCGCCCGGCCGCACGAGTTCGACCACTTCGGCCGCCGTACCTTCCCGCCGATCGAGCTGAGCGAACTGGACAGCCCGGCCGGGCAGGAACGCCTCACCGAACTCTTCGACGAGGCCGCGGACTACGTCGAGGTCGTGCGCCGGCTCTGGGACAGCTGGGAGGACGACGCGGAGATCCGGGACGCCGCCACCGGACGCTTCATCGACCGCGACAAGCTGCACTACATCGACTTCCAGGGCAAGCACTTCAGCGTCAAGGGGCCCTCCATCACCCCGCGGCCGCCCCAGGGCCAGCCCCTGGTCACCGCCCTCGCCCACCGGACCCTTCCCTACCGGCTGGTGGCCCGCCAGGCCGACGTCGGCTATGTCACCCCGCAGGACACCGCGCACGCCCGGGCGATCGTCGCCGAGATCCGGGCCGAGCAGGAGGCCGCCGGGCGGGCCGGTGAACCCCTGCACATCTTCGGTGACCTGGTCGTCTTCCTGGACGACCAGGTCACCGCCGCGGAGGACCGCCGAGCACGGCTCGACGCCCTCGCCGGTGAGCCGTACACCAGCGACGCCCGCGTCTTCGCCGGCACCCCCGAACAACTCGCCGACGTGTTGCAGGAGTTGGCGGAGGAAGGCCTGAGCGGGTTCCGGCTGCGGCCCGCCGTCGCCGGACACGACCTGCCGGCCATCACCCGCGGCCTGGTCCCCGAACTCCAGCGCCGGGGTGTCTTCCGCACCGCCTACGAAGCCGACACCCTGCGCGGTCTGCTGGGCCTCGACCGCCCCGCCAACCGCTACGCCGCCGCCTGAGCCGGAAGGACCCCGCACCGACATGACCAGCAAACCGCTGAAGCAGATCCACCTGGCCGCCCACTTCCCCGGCGTCAACAACACCACCGTGTGGAGCGACCCGAAGGCCGGCAGCCACATCGAGTTCAGCTCCTTCGCCCACTTCGCCCGTACCGCCGAACGCGCCAAATTCGACTTCCTGTTCCTCGCCGAGGGACTGCGCCTGCGCGAACAGGGCGGAAAGATCTACGACCTGGACGTCGTCGGCCGCCCCGACACCTTCACCGTGCTGGCCGCGCTCGCCGCCGTCACCGACCACCTCGGCCTGACCGGCACCATCAACTCGACGTTCAACGAGCCCTACGAGGTGGCCCGCCAGTTCGCCAGCCTCGACCACCTCTCCGGCGGCCGGGCCGCCTGGAACGTCGTCACCTCCTGGGACGCCTTCACCGGCGAGAACTTCCGCCGCGGTGGCTTCCTCCCCCAGGACCAGCGCTACTCCCGCGCCAAGGAGTTCCTCGCCACCGCGCACGAGCTCTTCGACTCCTGGCACGGCGACGAGATCGTCGCCGACCAGGCCACCGGCGTCTTCCTGCGTGACGCGAAGGCCGGCTCCTTCACGCACACCGGTCAACACTTCGACATCCACGGCCAGTTCAACGTCCCGCGCTCCCCACAGGGCCGCCCGGTGATCTTCCAGGCCGGCGACTCCGAGGAGGGCCGCGAGTTCGCCGCCTCCAGCGCCGACGCCATCTTCAGCCGGCACGCCACCCTGGAGGCAGGGCAGGCCTTCTACACGGACGTCAAGAACCGCCTCGCCAAGTACGGCCGCCGCCACGACCAGCTGCTGATCCTGCCCGCCGCCTCCTTCGCCCTCGCCGACACCGACGCCGAGGCCGAGGAACTCGCCCGGGAGGTGCGCCGTCAGCAGGTCAGCGGCGCCACCGCCATCAAGCACCTGGAGTTCGTCTGGAACCGGGACCTGTCCTCCTACGACCCCGAAGGGCCGCTGCCCGACATCGACCCGGACGTCAGCGACAACCACATCTCCAAGGGCCGTGCCCAGGTGCGCATGTACCGCGACCCGCTGGCCACCGCCCGTGAGTGGCGAGAGCTGGCCGCCGCCAACAACTGGTCCATCCGCGACCTGGTCATCAACACCGGCAACCGGCAGACCTTCGTCGGTTCCCCGGCGACCATCGCCAAGAGCATCAACGACCACGTCCAGGCCGACGCCAGCGACGGCTTCATCCTCGTGCCGCACATCACCCCCACCGGCCTCGACGACTTCGCCGACAAGGTGGTCCCGCTCCTTCAGGAACAGGGCGTCTTCCGCACCGAGTACGAGGGCCCCACCCTCCGCCACCACCTGGGGCTCGCGCACCCCGACGCCGTCGAGGACCGGGTGGCGTCGTGAAGTTCCTCGCCATCACCCTCATCACCCACCGCCCGGACCCGGTCACCGGGGTGCAGAAGTCCACCCACGACCGCTTCCGCGAGGTGCTCGACAACGCGGTCCTGGCCGAGGAGCTGGGCTTCGACGGCTTCGGCGTGGGGGAGCGGCACGAGCGGCCCTTCATCTCCTCGTCCCCGACCGTCGTACTCAGCCATGTGGCCGCCCTGACCAGGCGCATCCGCCTGTTCACGGCCGTCACGACGCTCAGCCTGCTCGACCCGGTCCGGGCGTACGAGGACTACGCCACCCTCGACCACCTCTCCGACGGACGCCTCGACCTGATCATCGGCAAGGGCAACGGCACCGCCCAGCGCGAACTGTTCCAGGTCACGCCCGAGGATCAGTGGGAGCGCAACGCCGAGAGCTACGAGGTGTTCCGGAAGACCTGGCGGCAGGACAAGGTCACCGCCGACACCCGGTTCCGCCCCCCACTGACGGACGCCGAGGTGTGGCCGCGACCGTATCAGCAGCCGATCCGGGTCTGGCACGGCAGCGCCACCAGCAAGGAGTCGGTCGACCTGGCCGCCCGCTACGGCGACCCGCTGTTCTCGGCGAACGTCACCCACCCCATCGAGCCGTACGCCGAGCTGATCCGCCACTACCGGGAACGCTGGGAGCACTACGGTCACGATCCGGCGCGGATCGCGGTCGGTGCCGGCACGGCCGGTGTCCACATCGCCCCGACCTCCCAACAGGCCCTCGCCGCCTACCGGCCGGTCTTCGAGGCCAACCTGGCCTACGCCAAGCAGGCGGGCCTGCCGGTGGTCTTCGAGACCCTGGAGGACTTCGTCACCCGCAGCTCCGCCCTGATCGGAAGCCCGCAGCAGGTCATCGAGAAGGTGCGGCGCTACCACGAGGAGTTCGGGCACACGGTGCTCCATCTCCACGCCGACGCCGGCGGACTGTCCGACGCCGCGCATCGCGCCTCCCTCGAGCTGTTCCAGTCCGACGTCGCCCCGGTGCTGCGGCGCGAGATCCCCGACCCACCCTTCGCGTGGGGCCCCGTGCTTCCGACGCAACCACTCACCCAGGAGTCCGTCCATGTCTGACATCGCCCTCGGCGTCCTCGACCTGGTACCCATCCCGTCCGGCTCGACGGCGGCCGATGCCCTGCGCAACTCGATCGACCTCGCGCAGCAGGCCGAGCGCCTGGGATACGCCCGCTACTGGTTCGCCGAGCACCACCTCAACCCCGGCGTGGCCGGCACCTCACCCGCCGTCGTCCTGGCCCTCACCGCCTCCGCCACCTCGACCATCCGGCTCGGCTCCGGCGCCGTGCAGCTCGGTCACCGCACCGCGCTGTCCACCGTCGAGGAGTTCGGTCTGCTCGACGCGCTGCACCCGGGCCGCTTCGATCTGGGCCTGGGCCGCTCCGGGGGCCGCCCGCCCGGACCGTCGGACACACCGCCGCCCACGACCACCCCGGTCGTCGACGGCCGCGCCCCGAACGGCCTGCTGATCCCGCCCCCCTTCTCCTTCGCGCAGCTGCTCGGCTCCCCCCGCATCGCCCTCCAGCGCAGGCTGCTCCTGCTGCCGGGCGCCGAATCGCAGGACTACGGCGAGCAGATCGACGACATCCTGGCCCTGCTCGCCGGCACCTACCGCTCCCCGGAGGGTGTCGAAGCGCATGTCGTGCCCGGAGAGGGCGCCGATCTCCAGGTGTGGATCCTGGGCAGCAGCGGCGGCGAGAGCGCGTCCGTCGCGGGCCGCAACGGTCTGCGGTTCGCGGCGAACTACCACGTCAGCCCCGCCACGGTCCTGGAGGCGGTGGAGGGCTACCGGGCCTACTTCCAGCCCTCCGAGGTGCTCGACAAGCCCTACGTCAGCGTCTCGGCCGACGTCGTCGTGGCCGACGACGACGCCACCGCCCGCGAACTCGCCACCGGCTACGGCCCGTGGGTGCGCAGCATCCGCACCGCCGAGGGCGCCATCGAGTTCCCCACCCCGCAGGAGGCGCGCGCCCGCACCTGGACCGACGAGGACCAGGCCCTCGTCCAGGACCGTCTCGACACCCAGTTCGTCGGCTCCCCGGGCCGGGTGGCCGACCGGCTTGAACAGCTCCAGGAGGCCACGGGCGCCGACGAGTTGCTCATCACGACGATCACCCACGACCACAAGGACCGGGTCCGCTCGTACGAACTCCTCGCGGAGGAATGGCGCCGAAGGGGGCATTCGTCCCAGCCGCCGAGCTGATGCCCACGCCCGTCCCGAGGACGTTCCCCCCGACCAACCGAAAGGTCCCGTCATGGCCACCATCCTGTCCGTCTCCGGAAGCCCCTCCCCGACCTCCCGCACCGGACGGCTGCTCCGCCACCTCGACCAGCGGCTCACCGCCCAGGGACACGAGGTGATCCCGCTGGACGTGCGCACCCTCCCGCCGGAGGCCCTGCTGCACGCCGATTTCGGCCATCCCGCGATAGTCCGGGCCGCGGCCCTGTTCGAGCAGGCGGAGGGCGTCGTGATCGGCACCCCCGTCTACAAGGCCGCCTACTCCGGGCTGCTGAAGGCGCTGCTGGACCTGCTGCCGCAGTACGCGCTGGTGGGCAAGACCGTCCTGCCGCTGGCCACCGGCGGCAGCACCGCCCACGTCCTGGCCATCGACTACGCCCTGCGCCCGGTCCTCGCCTCCATGGGCCCCGCCCACATCACCCCCGGCTGGTTCACCCTCGACAAGGACATCACCGTGGGCGACAACGGCACGGTGACCGTCGCGCCGGGCTCGGCCGAGGCGCTGTTCCAGGTCACCGACCAGTTCTCGGCCGCGCTGGGCGGTCGTACGACGCTGCTGGCGGCCACCGGCTGAGTGGCGCGGCGGTCCTGGGCGACGCTGCCTCAGGGCCGCCCCGCCACCACCTTCTGTGACGCACCCCGACAACCGGCCGATCGGAGTCCCCGCGTGACCCTCACCTTCCACTGGTTCCTGCCCACCAACGGTGACAGCCGCCATGTCGTCGGCGGCGGTCACGGCACCCCCGCCACCGCCTCCGGACAGGACCGGCCACCGACGGTCGCCCATCTCAGCCGGATCGCCGGCGCCGCCGAGGACCTGGGCTTCGTCGGCGTGCTCACCCCGACCGGCGCCTGGTGCGAGGACGCGTGGCTGACCACCGCGATGGTCAGCCGGCACACCGAGCGGCTGAAGTTCCTGGTCGCCTTCCGCCCCGGCTTCATCTCGCCCACGCTGGCCGCCCAGATGGCCTCCACCTTCCAGCGGCAGAGCGGCGGACGGCTGCTGCTGAACGTCGTCACCGGCGGCGAGAGCCACGAGCAGCGGGCCTACGGCGACTTCCTCGACAAGGACGCCCGCTACCGCCGTACCGGCGAATTCCTTCAGATCGTACGGGAGTTGTGGGAGGGCAAGACCGTCGACCTGCACGGCGAGCATCTCCGGGTCGAGGACGCCAGGCTGGCGCGGCTGCCCGACCCGATTCCGGAGGTCTACTTCGGCGGGTCCTCGCCGATCGCCGGAGAGATCGCCGCGCGCCACGCCGACGTCTACCTCACCTGGGGCGAGCCGCCCGCACAGGTCGCCGAGAAGATCGCCCGGATCAGGAAGCTGGCCGCGCAGCAGGGCCGCAGCCTCCGCTTCGGAATCCGGCTGCACGTCATCACCCGCGACACCTCCGAGCAGGCCTGGGCCGAGGCGGAGCGGCTGCTGGCGGGCTTCGACGCGGAGACCGTACGGCAGGTGCAGGCGGGGCTCGCCCGCAGCGAGTCCGAGGGCCAGCAGCGGATGCTGGCCCTGCACGGGGGCGGGAGCCGGGACGGGCTGGAGATTCACCCCAATCTCTGGGCGGGCATCGGACTGGTGCGCGGAGGGGCGGGAACCGCCCTGGTCGGCAGTCACACCGAGGTCGCCGAACGGATCAAGGAGTACGCCGCCTTGGGGATCGAGGAGTTCATCTTCTCCGGGTATCCGCACCTGGAGGAGGCGTACTGGTTCGGCGAGGGCGTACTGCCGAAGCTCCGGACACAGGGCCTGTGGAGGCACCCGCCGGGCCAGCAGGCGGCCCCCGCGGCCCAGGTTCCCTTCGCTGGTGCCGGGAGCGCGCGATGAGGTAGGTGTTCGCCCACCGTGTCTTCCTCGCACACAGCGACTCCAACAGCCCGCCGGTGAGGATGTCGGGGGCGATGAAGGTCGGCGGTGAAGCGGCTCCAGGAAGCACGAAGCCCCCGACCGCACCAGGGTTCAACTACTGCCCAAATGGCCACCAGACGCTGTCACTTGCAGTGGGCAAAGCGACCCGAGCACACGGACGAATGCTCACGAGATTGACGGCACGGTGCTCGCGTCGGCTGGACGGGTGCCATGATCATGCAGCGGCCTCGCATCTTGGCACGCCACCCGGCCGTGCCGGGCCGCAACGCGACAGCGTGACCAACGGAGGGACCCGGCATGCGCAAACTCGTCCACTACATCGCCACCACGCTCGATGGCTTCATCGCGGGCCCGGACGGCGGGGACCCCACCGGTCCCAACGGCTTCTGGCCCATAACGGAGGACTACATACAGCACCTCGTGGCCGAGTACCCGGAGACACTGCCCGTCCAGGCCCGGCAGGCACTGTCCGTCACGGCGGAGGGCACGCACTTCGACACCGTGCTGGAGGGGCGGCGCAGCTACGAGATCGGCCTTGCGGCCGGCATCCCCGACGCCTACCCCCACCTGCGCCACCTGGTGTTCTCCCGGACCCTGACCGAGAGCCCGGACTCGGCCGTCGAACTGGTCGCCGACGACCCGGTGGCGACCGTGCGCGAACTCAAGCAGCAGGAAGGCAAGGACATCTGGCTGCTGGGCGGCGCCGAGCTCGCGGGCTCCCTGTACGCCGAGATCGACACGCTCATCCTCAAAGTCGGCCCGCTGACCATCGGCGACGGCATCCCGCTGTTCTCCCGCAAGGCCGCCTTCGACCCGCGTACCTGGACACTCGCAGACCACACCGTCCTCAAGAGCGGCGCAGTGTTCCTCACCTACACGCGCGCCGGCAGCTGAACGCTCCGGACGGGCGGCGCTTGTGGAGGCCGGGCGCGGGCGCGCTCAGAGGCTCACGCAAGCGCCGCCGTGCCGCATGCCAGGGCGGACCTGGTCGTCGGGGGCGTGCGGTGGCACGAACACCACCGCGGAGGGGGAACCGGCCGCCGTGCTCTCGACCCCGCTCCGCGCGCTCGGCCCGGAAGGTCGTGGACGGGCGCCGACCGGCGTGGACGGGTCGGTGTGGAGGGTCTGCTCGGGGGTGAGGGAGCTGGTGTCGATGGCGTGGCCGCCTGTGTGCCGGGCCAGGCCGGCGACGAAGGCGCCGGTCAGTTGCCGCCACACCGGCAGGTCCTGGTAGTCCCTGGGCCGCAGGGCGTGTCCGGCGAGCGTGCTGCGCAGCAGGTCGCCGACGGTCTCCGGGGCGGCGACCGTCGCGCCGGGCACGGTGCGGCACAGCCCGTCGGCGAGGGTGGTCTTGCCGCCGCCGAAGGGGCCGTTCAGCCAGACGATCATGCTTCTCCCATGGTCGCCGTGACCGTGTCGGCGCCCCGGGCCGGGGCCGGGAGGTGTCCGTCCCGGCCCGGCCACCGGAACACCAGCCGGGAGTGCTCCTTGTCCAAGACGTCCCCGGCGGGCAGCAGATGGTCGGGCGTGCCGGCCGGGTGGACCGTCAGCACGGGATCGGCGTGCTGGTCGTTGTCCTCGGCGCGGACATGGCGGTCCCAGGCCCGGACCGTGGCCGCGAGCTGATCGGCGAGCTGCGGGCCCCCCGCGCCGAAGGCGTGCACGACCCACTCCCACTCCTTGTCCTCCGGGCGGTCACCGTCCTTCGTCTGGATTTGGATCAGATAGGCGAGCGAGGCGTCGCCGACGATGGCGGGTGCGTCCCGGTCCACCGCGACGCCGGTCACCCCATCTCCCGGGTCCTGATGGGCAACCAGGCGGCAGAAGGCGGGCAGGGTGGTGGCCGCGTACAGCTGAAGGGAGCCGAAATAGGTGCCCGCTCCCATGGTCACGCCGGTCGCGACCTCGTGCCGCCGTCCGCGCAGCGCCTCCTCCAGGCCCTCCGTGTCGGCGGCGGCGCCGTCGTCGAAGCGAAGGGTCAGCGCGCCGCCGAGGAGAGGGACGACCGGGACGGCATGGGCCTGCTGCCCCTGGTCGCGGACGAAGCCGCAGTAGGTGAAGCGGCGGGCATGCAGCACCTCGCCGCGCCGCTCGAACGCGATCGTCCGGGTGTAGCCGCCCAGCTCCAGCGGCAGGACGAGGTGCCCGCCTTCGGCCAGCTGCTCGCGCCAGGCCGGCGCGACGTCCCAGCAGTTGTACGTGATCACGCT
Source organism: Streptomyces sp. NPDC127190 (assembly GCF_042672505.1). Classification (NCBI taxonomy): domain Bacteria; kingdom Bacillati; phylum Actinomycetota; class Actinomycetes; order Kitasatosporales; family Streptomycetaceae; genus Streptomyces; species Streptomyces sp. NPDC127190. The sequence continues at coordinate 15,836 of NZ_JBHXVE010000029.1, read as the reverse complement.
GCCGTCGAAGCCGCCGCGGGGCACGAGGTGGGCCGGGGCGCCGAGCGCTGCGTCGGCCTCGACGGCGGTGACGCGTCCACTGCCGGCCTCCGTGAGGAAGGCGCGGGTGCGGCGTACGACCCACGGGTCGATGTCGACGGTCACCACTCGCCCCTCGGGCCCGGCGACGTGAGCGATCAGCTCGGCGTCGTAGCCACCGGAGCCCGCCTCGAACACGATCGCGCCTGGTTTCAGGCACAGGCCTTCGAGCATGTCGGCCTGGAGCCAGGGCGCGGACACCGAGCTGATCGCCGTCCCGGTCTCGTCGCGGCGGGTGACGAGGGCGCGGTCGCCGCCGTCGTACGCGGCCGCCATATGCGCTTCCGGGGCGAAGCGGTGTCGGGGCACGGTCCGCAGCGCGTCACGCACCGGCTCGGACGGGGCCCAGCCGCCGTCGATCACCATCTGGGCCATCGCCTGCCGCAGCCGGACGGCCTCGGCCGGCTCACCCGGCACCGGCGGCCGGTCGGCGGCGAGCGGGTAGGAGATCACGGGCGGCAGGTCCGGGATGACGCCGGGCCATACGGCATCCAACGCGGATGCGGCGGGGACGAAGATGTCTCCGACACAGGCGAGAGCGTGCAGGTCGAAGAACTCCCAGCGGTCGAACTTGTCCTCCTCCGGGTTGGTCAGGGTGCCCGTCCACGCAGTGATGCGGACGACGGCGGTGAGGCGTGGAATGCCGTGGCTGTCGTCGACCAGCATCGTCACCACGTACGCATCCGCCGGGTCGGCGACCAGGCCCGTCTCCTCGGCGAGCTCGCGGACCGCCGCGGCGGCGAAGCCTTCTGGGCCGCGGGTCTTGCCGCCGGGAGAAGCAGGCGGGTTCGTCGATTTCTGGCCGGTGAGTCGCAGGAACCGACGCGTGAGTGGTTCACCGACACCTATGAGTATGGCGGGTTCGCGGCCGAACGAGCTCGGGGCGAGCGGCCCGTCATTGCTGCAGTGTGTCTGGCCGGTCGGCGATCTGAGTGCCGTGGTCGGGCGTGCAGTCGGCTGGAACAGCTCCGCGAAGGAGGCAGATGACTATGACAGCCCAATCGATCCCCGGTCCGGCGATTCGCGTGCAAGGTCTCAAGAAGTCGTACGGGAAGCTCGAAGTGCTGCGCGGTGTGGACTTCGACGTGGTGCCGGACAGCATCTTCGCCTTGCTCGGCTCCAACGGGGCAAGCAAGACCACGGCCGTGAGGATCCTCGCCACGCTCCTGAAAGCCGACGCGGGGGCGGGCGAGCGTCAACGGCTTCGACGTCGCCACGCAAGCGGCGAACGTGCGGGAGTCCATCAGTCTCACCGGGCAGTTCGCGGCCGTCGACGAGATCCTCAGCGGCCGGGAGAACCTCGCCCTGGTCGCCAGGCTGCGCCACCTCAAGGACCCTGGCGCGACTGCGGATGACCTGCTGAGGCGTTTCTCGTTGAGCGAGGCGGGCGCGCGGCGAGTGTCCACGTATTCGGGTGGGATGCGCCGCCGGCTGGACATCGCGATGAGTGCCTGTTCCTGAAGGGGACATGGCGACCACTCGGGTGATCTGGTGTAAGGGGGCGTGTGTGCAGAGGATCGGTGGCCGTGTCGTCCGCACTCCGGGATACTTGCGGTGAATCGGGACGACTCCTGGCACGATGCCCGTTATGCAGCAGCTGTCCGTCCCCACTTAGTAGCCGCAACACTCTGCCGGCGACCGCGTGTCCAAGGTCAGGAATCCGTGTTCAACACGGGTTCCACCAAAGCGAAGCCCCGTCGATCAATTCGGACAGGTCTTCGGCGCGTCGTCGGCCGCCCTACGGGACAGGGCGATGTTGCACGCGGTTGGCGCGACGCCGGAGGCGAGGTTCGGGCCGGGACGGACAGAGTGCGTCGTCCGTAGACTGCGCGCGGCGGCCGAAGCCAGGTGCAATGGCTTCGGCCGCCTTACGGGGTGGTGTTGCGTGTTGTGCTCAGTTGTAAGGCTGCGACCAGCAGTGATAGCGACCTGCGACGGGAGATCAGGCCCCGACGGATGCGGAACCCGTCTGCTGAAGCCTGCGCGCCAGCACGGGGCGGCCCTCGTCGATCACGTTCTCCGGGAGGTCGTAGCCGTGTTCGTCGGACTCGATGTCGGCGAAGTGTTCGGCGATCTCCTCCGCGGTGGCCGGACGCTCCAGCGGGCCGGACCAGCCGTGCGTCACCGCGGGGACGACCTTGGCGAATCGGCCGCCGGTGGCTGAGTAGAACCCGCGCGTGGACGTGTTCTGCTCGCTTGCGAGGTAGACCACGACGGGCGTGACGTAGGAGGGGGCGTTGGTGGGTGCCAGGATGGCCGCGTCGGGGTGGATCTCTCCGACCATCTCTTCGTACCACTGCTGGCTCATCTCCTTGGCCAGCCGGGTACCGGCGGTGGGGAGCACGGCGTTGACGAGGATGCCGTGCTTGCGCCCTTCCCAGGCGAGGCAGTTGGTGAGGCCGAGCAGACCGGCCTTGGCCGCGCCGTAGTTGGTCTGCTCCGGGCTGCCGAAGGCGCCGGAGGCCGATGACGTGAACACGATCCGCCCGTAGCCCTGATGCTGCATGACACGGTAGGCGGGCTGAGTGACGTAGAACGCCGCCTTGAGATGCACGTCGATGATGTCGTCGAGTTCGGCGTCCCCCAGGTCCTCGAACACCTTGTTGCGCAGGAAACCGGCATTGTTGACGACCGCGTCGATGCGGCCGAAGGAGTCCATCGCGCATTCGATGATCGCCTGGCCGCCCGATCGGGTGCTGACGGAGTCGTAGTTCGCCACGGCCCGGCCGCCGGCGGCCCGGATCTCGGCCACGACCTCATCGGCGGCGCTCGTCGAGGCCCCCGCCCCGGCGCCGGTGCCTCCGAGGTCGTTGACGACGACGGCCGCTCCCCGGCGGGCGAAGTCCAGGGCGTGCTCGCGGCCGAGTCCTCGGCCGGCGCCCGTGATCGCGACAACACGATCGGTGAAGGTGATCTGGGACATGATTGCTCCTGAGTTCTTGGTGCCGGAGGACCGGTGTGATGGCGCTGATCTGCCGGCGGGGTGGGCTGAGCGGTGGGTCAGCGGGGGTCGGTGTCCCACGCGAGGTGGAGCTCGTGGGTGGTGTTGACGGCGCCGGATGCCATGCGCGGCGTCGTGCCGGGTTTGATGACGAAGTCCGGGATCCGGGCGAGCCATTCCTGGAGGAACACCGTGAGTTCGGTCTTGGCGAGGAAGGAGCCCGGACACCTGTGGGGGCCGTTGCCGAAGGCCGCGTAGTGCTGTTCGGGATGAGGCCGGGTGAAGTCGACGACGAGCGGGTTGTCGACCTGTCGCTCGTCGAGGCCGTAGAGGTGGTTGGGGACGAGGATCTGCTCCCCCTCCTTGAGCTGCATCCCCTGGAACTCGGTGTCCTGCGTGATCAGCCGGGCGGTGTTGATGAGCCCGTGGCGGCGGATGAGTTCCTCGACGGCGTTGGGCACGAGGGAGGGGTCGTCGATCAGCTGCCGTCGGTGTCCCGGATTCAGGGCGAGGAACCGTATGACGAAGCCGAGGATCGAGGCGACCGTGTCCAGACCGCCGGCCAGGACGACCTGGGACAGAGCCACGGCCGCCTCGAAGGCGATGGGCTCGCCACCGATCTTCGCCGTCACGATCTTGCTGAGGAGGTCGCTGCCCGGTTGCTCGGCCCGGGCGGCCAGGGCTCGGGCGACGTACTCGGCCAGGGCTGTGTGGCTTTCGCGCTGTTCCTGCGCATCGCGCGGCCGGAGCATCTTCTCCGCATGCGGCAGGAGGTAGTCGCGGTCTTCCAGCGGCAGGTCGACGGTGCCGAGGAAGACGACGACGGGCAGTATCTTGGCGAAGTCACCGACGAATTCGCACTCTCCTTTGGGACGCAGCTCTTCGACGATCGAAATCGTGGTCTCCCGCACGATCGGCTCCAGGGCTGCGACAGCCTTGGGGGAGAACGTGGGAGATATGAGCATCCGGTACGAGGCGTGCCGTGGCGGGTCCATCTGGACGACGGCTCCCTCGCGCACGTACTCGCCTCCGATCGTGAGGCGCGCGTGCGAGAAGCGTTTGTGGTCGAGCTGGATTGCCTTGATGGCGTCGGCGCGGGTGACGACCCAGTGGCCGCCGTTGCGGGGGGTCCAGAAGATGTCGGGCAGGGTGTCCTGCGCGTTCTTCCAGGCCAGGTGCAGGTCCTCGTCGATGCCGGTCGGCCGCAGGTAGTCGAAGTCGACGACGCGGTCTTCCGGAACGTGCGCGGGGATGCCCGTCGTGGAGCTTGTGGTCATCGTGTCACCTCTCTCGTCAGGGTGGTGCAGGAAGGAATGGGCGGGTCAGGCGCCGGTCTGGGAGGCGGGGAGCTGCACGATCAGGCCGTCGGTGTCCTCGGTCACCTGGATTTGGCAGGACAGTCGGCTTGTGGGCCGGACGTCGAAGGCGGCCTCGATCATGACTTCCTCGGCCTCCTCGGGTGCAGGCAGCTTGTCGGCCCACTCCGGGTCGATGTAGACGTGGCAGGTGGCGCAGTTGGCGTAGCCGCCGCATTCGGCGACGATGCCGGGGACGAGGTTGTCCATCGCGGCCTGCATGACCGACTCGTCGGCGCTGGCCTCGACGGCGTGCTCGGTGCCGTCGTCCTCGATGAAGGTGATCTTGGGCATGGTGGAACTGCCTCTCCTTGCGTGGGTGTGTTTCATGAACAGGCGGCCCTTGTGCAGGCCTCGTCGGCGGGCTCACGGAGCAGTCACCGCACCGTGGGCGCGGCCGGGATCAGAGTGCGGCCTGGGCCAGGGGGATCTCGCTGTCGGCCAGTCGCTCGGGGTCGACGGGCCGGCCGCTGGTGACGAGCTGCCGCGCGGTGGCGAAGTCGGCCGGCCGGCTGATGACGTCGGCGGCGACAACCCGGTCGCCCGTGAGGTAGAAGGCGGACATGGCCGTGCCCGTGCCGCCTCGGGTGATGCACCGGTCGTGGCCGGCTGACAGGCCCACCATCTGGAGCTTCAGGTCGTACTGTTCCGACCAGAACCACGGCGTTGCCGTGGACGCCTGTGGTCGGCCGAGGATGGTCGCTGCGCCGACCTTGGCGTGCTCGATGGCGTTGGGCGCCGACTCCAGCCGGATGCGCCTGCCGGCGTAGGCGCTGGGCTGGTTGGCGCAGTCGCCGATGGCGAGGATGTCCGGGTCGCTTGTGCGTGCGAATTCGTCGACGACGATGCCGTTGTCGACCTCCAGACCTGCTGCGGAGGCCAGGTGGGTGTTCGGCTCCATGCCGATTCCGACGAGTACGAGGTCGGCGTCGAGCCGCTCCACGACCCCGGAGGCCGACACCTCCACGCCGGTCACCCGGTGTCCCGACGCATCCATGGCCACGTTGGCCACCGTAGCGGCGAGCCGGAAGCGGACGCCGTGGGAGCGGTGAACGTCCTCAAGGAAGCCGCTCACCTCCGGCCCGGTCACGCGCGCCAGCAGTCGAGGAGCCGCCTCGACGACGGTGACGTCGAGGCCCAGCTGTGTGGCCACGGCGGCAATCTCCAGGGCGACGTAGCCACCGCCGATGAGGACGAGCTTGCGGCCGGGGACGAACTGCGGGCGCAGCGCGTCGACGTCGTCGATCCGGCGCAAGGTGAAGAGGTTGTCGAGCTGGTCCACGTCGACGCCCGGCAGTGTCAGGCGGCGCGCGCGGCCTCCGGTCGCCAGGACGAGTTTGTCGTACGGCAGTCGGCTGCCGTCGCTGACGACGAGTTCTTTCGCCGCCCGGTCGATCGTTTCCGCCCATGTGCCCAGCCGCAGTGCGATGTTGAAGCGCTCGTACGTCGCGGCGGGTTTGAGGTAGAGCTTCTCCCGGGAGAGCTTTCCGAGGAGGAAGCCCTTCGAGAGCGGCGGACGCTGGTACGGCGGGCTCACCTCGTCCCCGACGAGGGTGATGCCGCCGTTCCAGCCGCGCTGACGCAACGTTGTTGCGAGCTCACTGCCGGCCTGCCCGGCTCCGACGACAACTACGTTTTCGGGCATGGTTCGGCCTTCCTTCCATCGTGAAGTGCCCTGAAGACAAAGCGAGGTGGACAGTCGAGCCCCGCGACGCGGCTGCCGGCGCACCGGTTGCCCGAGCCTCCGTGCCACCGAGTGCGGCCACCCGTACCACCGCAGGACCGCCGACCCGACGGGCCGGACACGGCTTCAGGACTGAACTGCCGCGATCGTCTCCGGGAAGGTGACGCCAGTCAGCTCTTCGGAGGCGGTCCACAGGCGGCGGGCGGAGGCCGGGTCGCTAGCCGCTGCCGAGCGGCCGGCCAGGGCGGGGGTGCCCCGCATCTCGAACATGCCGTCGGGGCCGACGAAGCTGCCGCCGGGCAGGTCCTGGACGGCCGCGTAGAGGGAGTTGAGCGCGCCCGCCGGGCCGTCCTGGGCGATGAACTTGTTGCCGAGGCGCCAGAGGAGGCGCCGCAGGGTGCTGGCGTCGTTGCCCTGGAGGTTGGTGGAGGACCAGCCGGGGTGGGCGGCCAGCGCGCGGACGGGCGAGCCGGCTGCGGTGAGCCGTCGCTGGAGTTCCAGGGTGAACAGCAGCATCGCCAGCTTGGACTGGCTGTAGGCGGTCATCGGGTCGTACTCGCCGGTCAGGTCGAGGTTGTCGAAGTGGATGCGGGGGCTGCCCGGGGCCTTGTGTGCGGTGGACGAAAGGGACACCACGCGGTTCGTGATGTGCGGCAGCAGCAGGTTGGTCAGGGCGAAGTGCCCCAGGTAGTTGGTGCCGAACTGCGTCTCGAAGCCGTCCTTGGTGCGGCCCTCGGGGACGTTCATGACGCCGGCGTTGTTGATGAGCAGGTCCAGGTCACCGTGCCAGCCGGCGGCGAACTCGCGCACGGAGGAGAGGTCGGCCAGGTCGAGCCGGCGGACCTCCACGCTGCCGTTCACCGTCGCGGCGGCGGTCTCGCCGCGCTTGGTGTCCCGTACGGCGAGGACGACGTGGGCGCCCGCGTCGGCCAGTGCCTGTGCGGTGGCGAGGCCGAGGCCGCTGTTGGCGCCGGTCACGACGGCGGTGCGGCCGGTCTGGTTGGGGATGTCGGTGGTGTTCCAGGGCTGGGTGTGCGTGTGCTTTGCCATGACTCCAATGTATACACCGATCACAATGTGGGCAACATAAACAATGTAGGCGTCGCTCATTCCCGGCTAGGCTGAGGGCATGAAGAACCGCCCCTACCACCACGGAGACCTCCCCGCCGCGCTCCTGACGCGGGCCGAGCAGACGTTGCGCGAGAAGGGATCGGGCGCGCTGTCCCTGCGCGAGCTGGCCCGAGAGATCGGGGTGAGCCCCGCCGCACCCAGCCGCCACTTCAAGTCCAAGCAGGCACTGCTGGACGCCCTGGCAATGACCGGGTTCGAACGGCTCGCCGAGACCTTGGCAGCCTCGCAGGAAGGTGCCGGTGAGACGTTCGCCGCCCGGATGGATGCCGCGGCCCGCGGCTACGTGGGCTTCGCCGTGGCCAACGCCGCACTGCTCGACCTGATGTTCTCGGTCAAGCACAGCCCGGAGGCGTCGGAGGCATTGGGCGCGGCCGCCCAGCTGTGGTCCGAACACCTGCTGGAGCTGATCGGCGACGGGCAACGCCGGGGCGAAGTGCGCGAAGGGCAGCTGGAACGCGTTGCACTACCGGTCTTCGCGGCGCTGCACGGATACGCCGGCCTGACGGTCAGCGGCATGCTGCCGCCCGAGGTGGCCGAGCACGGCCTGGACGACCTGATCGCGTCCATCCTGCGCGGCTGCGCGCCGCAGTACAGCCGCACAGGGTGATCAGAAGGACCAACCAGAACTGGCTGAGGGTCATTTTTCACAGACTGGCGACAGAGGCGGCTGGTTACAGAAACGGGCACTGAAGCAAGGACGCCGGAGCCGCGCAGATGCGTCAGTGGACCTGGTTCAGTGCCCGGGTCAGTTTCCGGTTGGCCGCTCGCGCCGCATCGAGTTCCTCGGTCCGCTCATCGAGTTGACCGCTTATGTCGGCCAGATCTTGCTCAAGCAATGTGATGCGGCGTTGAAGCTGGTCGATGTCGGCGGACGCGCCAAGGCCGGATTCCTTCCAGGCGTTTTCACCGAGGCTCTCGGACAGACGCCGCTCCAACTGCCGGACCCGGACTGTCAGCCTCCTGTTTCGTTCCAGCGCGTTGGTCAGGTCTGCCCGCAGCGAGGCACGGCCGACGGCCGCGATCCGGCCTCCTTCCGGTGGGGCGGCTGCGGCGGCGTGGACGCGTTCGAGGAGGTCGCGTTGGCGGTAGAGGTAGGTTCGGTCCGCTCGTGCCGCGAACGCGTTCTCCAAGCCCTCGATGTCCTGCTGCACAGCGGCGCAACAAGCCATCGCTTCGCATAGAGCACGCCCCATGATCACCCTGGAATGGATCGGCCGGGCCGAGAACCTGGTGATCGCCGGCCCCGACGTCCGGCACGGGAAAGTCGCACTTCACCGAGGGCCTCGCCCAGACCGCGATCGAGAAGGACATGGGGGTGTCCTGGTTCGCCCTGGAGACGCTGAGCACCGCCATCATCAAGTCGAAGGTCGACGGGTTTACCGCCCGCGCCGTCGACCGGATCTGCCGGGCCGACCTGATCGTCATTGACGACATCGGCCTGCTGCCGGTCGGCGAGGACGCCGCCGAGGCGTTCTACCGGATCATCGACGCTGCCGACGAGCGTCGCTCCATCGCGGTGACCAGCAATATCCAGCCCCAGATGGCTTCGACACGATCATGCCGAAGACTCTCGCGGGCGCGTCCACCGACCGCCTCATGCACCACCCTCACCTCGTGACCACCACCGGTGACTCGCACCGCCTCGCCGAGGCCCTCGCCGGGAATGGAGTGGTCCCCTTGAACTGCCCTCCCACCCCAGGAACACCACTGCATCTCAATGGCCGTTGACATGCCTCGTCCGGAGGCGCCGTCATGGCCTCGGTCAGGCGTTCGAAGCGGGGCAGCGTCAGGGCGTCCAGAAGAGCTTGCTTGGTATTGAAGTGGCGACCGGGCGCGGCGGGGCTCACCCCGATGCCGAGGGCCCGTTCCCGCAGGAACAGCGTGCCCGATCCCCGCTCGCGCAGCGTCTGTCCGGCCCGCGTGAAGAGCAGTGCCGTAAAGAGGTTTCCCTCGTGGCGGGAGCGGTTCTCTGCAATGGGCCCAGACCAATCTAGTGTGAGCAGTAGCTACATTGTGGTCCTTGATTACATTGTGATCGCCGTATACATTGGGATCGTGGCAGACAACGCCCAGCCCTGGAACACCACCGACATCCCCGGCAGAGCGGCCGTACCGCCGTCGTGACCGGCGCCAACAGCGTAGTCGGCGGTCGCCCGCTCGGCCGCGGCCAGCGACCCCGCCACCGCCCGCCGCTGTGGACCGTCTCCCAGGAAATGACCGGCGTCACCTTCCCCGTCCGAGTCGCTCACTGACCCGCATGTCGCAAACGAAACCGAAGAGGACTCTCATGAGCTCAGGAACCGTATTGGTCACCGGCGCCTCATCCGGAATCGGCGAATCCACCGCACGCCTTCTCAAGAAGCAAGGCTTCACGGTGTACGCCGCTGCCCCCCGGGTGGATCGGATGAAGGCGCTGGAAGCGCACGGCATCCATGTCCTGCCTCTCGATCTCACCGACAACGCCTTGATCGAGGCCTGCGTCGAGACGATCCTTGACCGCGAGGGCCGCATCGACGTCCTCGTCAACAACGCGGGCTATCCGGCCTACGGCGCGGTCGAAGACGTGTCCATCGCAGATGCCCGCCACGAGTTCGAGGTCGACGTCTTCGGCCCGGCGCGCCTGACTCAGCTCGTCCTGCCGGTGATGCGGGCAGCACGCTCGGGAACGATCATCAACATTACGTCGGTGGGCGGCAAGTTCCACACGCCCTTCGCGGCCTGGTACCACGCTGCCAAGCACGCTTTCGAGGGGTGGTCGGACGCACTGCGGGTCGAGATGGCACCCTTCGGTGTCGATGTCGTCATCATCGAGCCGGGTGGAATCCGTACCCCGTTCGGAGACACGCTCGTCGAGAATCTTCGCAAGGCTTCAGGGTCGGGCCCTTATGCCGCTGCGGCGAACAAGACGGCCGACGGCACGGCGAAGCTGTTCGCAGGCAAACGGCTCTCCGATCCGTCAGTCGTCGCCAAGACGGTCGTCAAGGCCGCGACGGCCGCCCGGCCGCGAACGCGATACGCCACCGGCTACCAGGCGAAGCCCGCGCTCTTCTTGCGCAAGTTTCTCCCCGACCGGGCGTTCGACCGCTTGATCCAATCGATGACGAGCTAGTGTCCTGAGTCCCGGAAGAGCTGCATAGCTAGGATTTGGGGTTCGGCAGGCGGTGCAAGTAGCCGGCGAGGCGTTCGAAGATTTCGTCGGCTGACTTGGTCCAGGTGAACGGCTTGTCACCAAGGCCGAGACAACCAGCCCTCCTCGAACCTGTGATCGCCCCATCGCTTACTTCCACCCTCACCTGGAGCAGTTGTGCGCGTTGTAGTCTTCGGAGCATCCGGGATGGTCGGACACGGCGCGCTGCGCGCCTGCCTGTTGGACAGTCGGGTCACCGAGGTGCTGGTTGTCACCCGGAGGCCGCTCGGCCTTCAGGACCCCAAGGCGCGGGAGATCATCCACACCGACTTCACTGATTACGCGGCCATCTTGCACGTGTTGAAGGATGTCGACGCTTGCTTCTACTGCCTCGGCGTCTCGGCCGTCGGCCACAGCGAGGAGGAGTACACCCGCGTCACGTACGGTTACACCATCGCTGCCGCGAGAGCTCTGAGCGTGGCCAACCCTTCAACGACGTTCGTGTATGTGTCGGGGCAGGGTACGGACAGCACCGAGAAGGGGCGTGCCATGTGGGCCCGGGTCAAGGGCCGCACCGAGAACGAGCTGCTGGCAATGCCGTTCACGGCCTACATGCTTCGCCCCGGCTTCATCCAGCCCGTGAGCGGCGCCGTTTCCCGCACCGCGCATTACCGCGTGCTCTACCGGCTCACTGGCCGGCTGTTCCCCCTGCTACGGCGTCTGATCCCGAACCTTGTGACCACCACCGACGACTTGGGACGCGCCATGATCTCCGCAGCCCGTCTCACTGGCGAGGGCCCCTTCGTCCTGCACACCACCGACATCAACCGTCTCAGCATCGCGCGAGAACCCGGGACCAATTTCTGACAGGACTCGGCAGGCCGCCTGGCTCACCAGTCCATGTGTTCCCCGGTCGCCAAGAACCCTTGACTGTGAAGTGCATTCCGGCTCGGCCGTTCCCTGGGAAGTCGTTCCGCCTGGGACACCATCTCCGACTCGGGGCGATCGCCGAGGCGGGCGTGGTGAATGCTGCCCCAAGTCCTGCTGCCTCGATGCTGCGTCACACTGAGGTCACAGGGGCCATACCTGGGGCTCCCAGCCGAAAGCGTTGGTGCGGTCAAAATGCCCGCCAGGTGGGTGGCGCCGTGCCTGGCGAAGGAGCTTCGCTGGCCTGGCGAGTCGATGTCGCGACCAACTATCTGGTCCGGGGCGAAGTGATGGATCGTGAGGACCGCTGCCATGTTCCTCCGATCCCGTGTCCGCTCCTCGCGACCGGCGAGAGGCGCCGCCGCCAGGCGGCACTCGACCGGCACCACGATCGCACCGCCTTCCGAGACCAACGGGAGGAGCGCCCATGCCGAACCGGGGTATGTCGCGGCTCATCCGTGCCGAGTGCCCGGGTGCAGTCCGTGGACGAAGAGGTCGATGACCTGGTCACGAACGCCCATCGCGGTGGTGCCGCGAAGGCGGGCGACGTGTGTGCTGAAGCCGGCGATGGTCTGCATGAAGGTGAATGCGGCAGGTGTGCGGCCACCAACCCTCGCGCGGGCCGCGCAGATGCGCGTTCCGCCACGAAGGAGAAACCCCTGATGACTAACACCCCGATCCGGCGGATCGCGGCACTCGGAAGCTCGTACGCTGCGGGGCCGGGCATCGAACCGCTCGCTGACCGCCGGGCGCGCCGCTCGGCACGCAACTACCCACACTTGCTGGCCGAACGGCTCGGTGCCGAGCTCACGGACCTCACGGTGAGCGGAGCGACGACGGACACGATCACCACCACGTCCCAACGGGTGCTGTTCCACACCTTTCCGCCCCAGCTGGCCGGACTGCCGCAAGACGCCGACCTGGTGACGCTCACCGCCGGCGGCAACGACCTCGGCTACATCGGCAGCATGGTGCGGCTCGGTGTGGCGGGCCGGTTGTCGTCCTACGCGCTCTCCCGGCCGCTGGGTACCGCATGGAAGCACAACGGAGTGCCGCGACCGTCGGAGGTCGATGTCGAAAGGGCGGCGGCCGGTCTGGCCCGCGTCGTGGAGGAGACGCGGCGCAGGGCCGAGCACGCGCGGGTGGTCCTGGTCGACTACCTCACGGTCGTCGGACCCGACACCCGCCCCAGCCGTGCGACCCCCTTCGACACGGGGGACCTGGAGGATTTCCGCCGACTGGGGACCAGGTCGCGGAGGTGTTCACGCGCGCCGCCGCCCGTTCCGGGGCGGAACTGGTAGCGATGCGGCGGCGTAGCCACGCCCACGGTCTCGGCGCGGCCGAACCATGGGTGACCGGACTGCCGGAACGACTTCGCCCCTCTGGCGTCGTCGGAGCCTTCCATCCCAACAGCGCCGGAATGAGCGCTTTGGCGGACGCGATCGTCGAGCACCTGGGCCGGTCCGAGAGGGAGCCGCGAGGGATCAGCGATGGGCCACCTCGTCATCCCTGAACACGGTGGCGGAATGGTCTGGGCCCGCCCTCTGAAGCTTGGGTGATGCTCAGGCCTTGGCGGTTGGCGCTCGGTCACATGTGGGTCTTGAGGCGTACGCCGGCCTCAGCTGACGGGCAGCGCGAAGTGGTCGGCGATCGCCGTGACGGTGTCGAAGGCCATGTCGGTTCGTCCCAGGACGAACGGAGCCTTGCGCGTGCCGGGGGATGGTGTGGCCGCCGCGGTGGACGGCGTAGAAGGAGACGGGCGCGTGTCCGGGCTGGCGGTAGTGGACCGCCTCCACCGCCGTCCCGGTTCTCTTCCTGGCCGGGGTGATGTGCTCCCGGACGGGGTCGGCGGTGATCCCGTTGCGCCGGGCGTAGTAGTGGGCGGTCTGCACGGCCGAGAGCCCGATGCCTCGCGGGTTGAAGCCCCACATGCTTGCCATGCCGCCCTCGTAGGGCACGATCGGGTCTCTGGTGCCGTGGATGAACATGATCGGCACTGGCTCGTCCTGGGGGTTCTTTGGGGCGAAGTTGCTCTCCACCGGCTGCGTTGCGCCGATGACCGCGGCCCCCGCCAGTAGGTGGGGGACCTCGTGCACGAGCCGGATCACCATCTGGCCGCCGTTGGAGAACCCGACGGCATGGACCCAGGCCACATGACCCGGATCGTCAGGTCGGTGTGGCCGATCCCGGCTGCGGTGACACGGACGAGGATCTCGTCCGGCCGGGGCGGTTCGATGTCGACATCGCGGACGGTGAAGGGGCCCGCGGGGGCCTCGACGAGGGCGGCTTGGATGCGCATGACGTGCTCTTTCGTGAGGGCTCAAGGGGTTCCAAGGGCCTAGAGGGCAGGGACGTTGATGAACTTGAGCGCCACGTAGGCGTCGAGCCCCTCGGGGCCGAGTTCATGGCCGAGTCCGCTCGCCTTCCGGCCGCCGAAGCGAGCCGTGTTCTCGAGCATCCAGCCGCCCACGCCGATGGTTCCAGTGTGCACACGTCGGGCCACGGCGAGACTGCGCTCCTGGTCCCGGGTCCAGACGGAGCCGGCCAGCCCGTAGTCGGTGTCGTTAGCCAGAGCCACAGCCTCGTCGTCACCGTCGTAGGGCAGTACGGCGACCACGGGGCCGAAGACCTCCTGCTGGGCGAGGCGCGAGTCGGGGTCGACGTCGGCGAAGACGGTGGGGGCGTAGTACCAGCCCTGGGCGAGGTCCGCCGGGCGGGCGCCGCCGGTCACCAGCCGGGCGCCGTCCTCGATCGCGGCGGCGACATGGGCCTCGACGCGCTCGCGCTGACGGCTCGTCACCAGGGGGCCCATGGTGGTGGCCGAGTCGGTCGGGTCGCCGAGGACGAAGGCGCCGGCGGGTCCGCAGCATCTCCACGACCTCCTCGTAGCGGGAACGCGGCGCCAGGACAAGGGAGTTGAGGTAGCAGGACTGTCCAGTGTTGGCGAAGCTGAGGAACGCGAGCTGCTGGGCCGCCTGCGCCAGGTCGGCGTCGTCGAGGATGATCGCGGCGGACTTGCCGCCGAGTTCCAGGGTGACGGGCCGGAAGCGTTCCGCGCAGGCACGGCCGATGGTCCGGCCCGCGGCGGTGGAGCCGGTGAACGCGATCTTGTCGACGTCCGGGTGCTCGACGAGTGCCTGTCCGGCGGTCAGCCCGCCGGTGACGACATTGACGACGCCGGCCGGCAGCCCGGCCTCGGTGGCCAGTTCCGCGCGCAGCAGCGAAGCCGGCCAAGCCCGAACGCCTCACCCCGGCCCGGGTCCGCCGGGGGTTCAGGAACATCCGGGCCCACCTGCTCTGCCCGGCTTGTGTTCCCCACCCTCGCGGCGCCGATCCCGGACGACCTCCCAGGACCAAGAACCGCCATCCCGCACCCCGCTACGACGTCGGTAAGACCGTCAAACGCCCCGAGACCTCAAGGCCATCGGACGACCTGGCCGATCTTGGTAGATAGAGAACAAGCTCATTCTGCAGCACACTCGCTGGCCTTCGCTGGACGAGGCGAAAGCCTGCCGTATGTGGCTGGCCGGGATGCGGGCCGCCAAGGGGAGTGCTTGATGGTTCGCGCCGTGGAGGCTGGCGAGGTGGGTGCCGACGACGGCATCGACGACCAGTTCGTCGACCTGCTGGACTCGACCATGGTCGAGTCCTCACCGCACGCCGCGCGGCTATTGGCAGTCCTGGAGGAGCGGGGCTGGAGGGGCTGGACCCGCATCGAGCGAGTGCCTGCCGAGAGACTCAGTACTGGGCTGCCGCCATCGTGAAGGCAGGTCGGGGTCCTGGAGTGACCCTATTGGGGGTGCACGTGCTTCCCGGGGTGGCCGTCTGCCTCAGTGAGGAACAGGTCCGGCGCGGTGGGGGTGGGCAGCGTGGATGTACTTCATGGCAGTGGTGATGGAGATTCCGAAGACACGGACGAGGTGGACGGGATCTTCGGTCTCGCGGGCCTCGTCAGGATTCTGTCGGCGCGAACTGCTCGCAGAGTCAGGCCGGCGGGATCGAAGCGCCTGTAGATGTAGTCCGCGCAGACAGGATCGGTCGCGCTGGCGGTCTGTTGAGTGACCAGGAGGTGCGCGTTGACGGTGCGTGGCCAACGCTGATGGCGGTAGCGGAGCCAGGCGTGCAGTAGGGCAGCTGTGGTGTCGTCGAGGTGTACGACGTGACGGCCGTGGGGGCGGCGGATCAGAAGTTGCCGTCGGGTGAGCAGCACGTCGGAGAGGACGAGGTCGCGCAGGTCGGTGCCGCTTGTTGCGTGGAGGGCGACCAAGGCGAGAACCAGACGGGTAGCCGGGTTGGAGCTGGTCTCCAAGAGCCCGGCCAGCCGGTCGGGGGCCAGAGTTGTGGGCAAGCGTTCCTGACGGGTTATGCGAACGCCGCGGGTGGGGTCGGCGAAGACGAGCTTGGTGTGTTTCAGGGCTCGAAAGAGCGACCGGAGCGCCACAGCGCGCTCGTGGGCGCGTGGGCCTTTGACCGCGGTGACAGCGGCTGTGACGTCAGCTGTCCAGGTACTCCTCTGAGTGCACCGCCGAGTACGAAGTTGTGTGCACCACAGCTCAGGCCACGTCGGTGTCCCGCTCGATGGCCTGGAGGCGG